>JBFIOX010000015.1:0-15104 GCA_041610455.1 Gemmatimonadota bacterium | reverse complement strand
GGCCTCGACTCCCCCCTCGCGGAGCGCGGCGTCCCGGATCCTCCGGAACGGGATCTCGGCCTCCAACCGCCGCGTCACGCCGGGAACCAGCTCTGCTTCACGGGTCAGCCGCTCCCCGGCCACGCGGAGCTCGAGCGAGCCGCGCCGCGGTGCGGGGGCGCGGGGCGCGGCCGTCCCGAGCAGTCGCCGCACCATGGCGGCGCGCCGCCCGTCGGGATCGGGGGGAGGCGAAAGCTCATCGTCGGTGCCGCCGCGGGGGGCCTCGGCGGGCGGAGGCTCGCCGCCGGCTGCCTCCAACGGATCCGTGAGGGAATCCCGCGCACCTGCCGGCCCCGCCGCGGGGTCCGGTCCGCCGCCGGTCGGCGTACCGGTCTCTGCCCCGTCGGCCCCCGCCCGCTGCCCCTCGAACCGTGACTCGAGATCGCGGGCGCCCCCGAAATCGATCGTGCCCCTCAGCTCGTCGTCCTCCACGGCGCCGGCGAACTCGATCTCGCCCGATCGCCCGCGCCCGGCCAGCCTGAGCTTCCAGCCGAACCGCTCGCCGCTGACCCACCCCTCCCGGATGACGCCCTCCAGGGGGACGCCGCGGCGCTCGTCGCCCTCGCGACCGCGCGCCAACGTGCCCTCGAGCCCGCCATCCCCGGCCATGCGCAGCTCGGCGCGCACCCGCTGGATCCCGGTCGGGCTGAACAGCGTCAAATCCCATGCACCCGTCAGGTCGACGGACGGGGGTACGGTGGGCCTGGCGCGGCGACCCGCATCGCCGGTGCCGCCGTCCGCCCTGCCCCAGGAGACGAGGGCGAGGTCGAGCTTGCCCACGAGGTCTCCCTCGGGCCGCCACCGGAAGCCCTCGACCCGGGGGGTGCCCACGCCGATCACGCCGGCCGGCCGGTTGGGGCGAGCCCCGGGGGGCTTCGAGGCTTGCACCGCGAGCCGCGCGAGGTCGAGGGGCGGCGCTTGCCGATTCCGCAGTCCCGAAGGGGCGCGCAGGGCCGCCGCCAACGTCATCGGGCAGCCCGCGCCGCCCTCCCAGACGACGAGAAGCGTGTTCCACCCGGCCGCGAGACGGATATCGGCCGTCTCGGCCGAGGGCGGAACCGACGACCCGTTGAGCCAGGCCGAGAGTGTGGCGCAGGGTTCGGCGGCCAGGCGGAGGCCCAGGGTAAGGTCCGTCGGCGCCCGTATGTAGGTGTGCGCCAGCGCGCGCCCGCCCGTCCCGGCGCCCTCGGAGAGATCGAACCGGGCGCGACCGTCGTCGCGCAGCAGGGACCAGTACCCGGGGCCCACCGTACGGTCGCGCTCCGGGAAGAGGGGGCCGTCGAGGGGCAGCGCTTCGCTGTCTGCGCTCGACACGGGCCCGCCCGTCACCAGCCATCGGTCGATCGGTCGCTCCTGGGCGCGCAGCATCGTCGGGCAAGCGAGTGCGATGAGGCCGATGAGGGCCCCGCGAACGGCGAGCGGCTTCATGATCTCCCCCGGCTCGGTTGTCTCGGGCTCCTCAAGTATACCGCGTGCCGGGCGGGCCGGGTTCCATTCCGGTCCGGTCGTGGCGGCGGGAATCCGAGCGGACGGGGACCTGGTGCTTCAGGCCACGCTGTTCGTCGTCCGGCCCAGCGCGCGGTCGCGGAGGAATCCGGCCAGGGCCGAGATGGGAAGCGGCTTCGCGAACAGGAATCCCTGTACGTACCGCACACCGATCCGGCGGAGCACCACCTCCTCTTCGACCGTCTCGACCCCCTCGGCCAGGACGTCGCGCTCGAGGCGGCCGCACAGATCTTTGACCGACTGGACCACGGCGCGGAGCGCGGGTTGCGAGTCGATGCCGCGGATCAGGCACCGATCGAGCTTCACCATGTCGATGGGGAGCTCGCTGACGTGCAGCAGCGGCACGCGATCGTCGCCCACGTCGTCCAGCGCGACCGCGATCCCCTGCTCTCGCAGGGTCGAGAGCAGCGCCACGGCCTCGGAGATGCTCGCCCGTCCGATCGGAGTCGTGATCTCGACGCCCAGCCGGTTCAGCGGCACCCGCGTGCCGGCGAAGATCTCGAGCAGCTCGGTGGCGCTCGTCTCCTCCACATCGGAGCCCATGAGGTTGAGCCAGATCCGCCCCGACATCCTTCCGCCCGCCACCTTCCAGGCGGACTCGATGTCGCGCATGGCCACGCGCAGCCACTCTCTTGACGCCCCCAGCCATTCGAGCGCGTCGATGAGGCTGCGGGTGGGCACCTGTTGGCGGTCCTCGCGGTGCCACCGCGCGAGAGCCTCCAGCCCCACCACCGAGCCCGCCTCGAGGTCGATCTGCGGCTGGAAGGCGCAACGCAGCTCGCCGCTCCCCAGGGCGGTCGACAGCTCGTGGATCATCCGCCGGCCCAGCCGACGCCGGAAGAACTGGGCGACGTCGCGCCCCTTCTCCTTCGCATCGATCAGCGCGAGGTCGGCTTCCACCAACAGATCCTCGAGCGACGCGGGCTCGAAGGCGACGGCGACCCCGGCCGTGAAGTGGATGCGGATCGGGATGCCTTCCAGGCTCGCGGGCTCCTCGAGTCGCTCGCGTAGACGCTGGACGACCGCCTCGACTTCCCTCGCGGGGTCCTTCAACCGGTGCAGGAGAATGACGAACTCGTCCCCCCCGATGCGGCAGACCAGGTCGTGCCCGGCGCGCACGACCGAGCGCAACGCCTCCGCGAAGGCGATGAGGGCCGCGTCGCCCACGTGGTGGCCGTGGTCGTCGTTGATGGACTTGAAGTCGTCGAGGTCCAGATGGATCAGCGCGAAGCTCCCCCACTCGCGATCCGCGAGCCGGCCCGGCGCGGCCGAGAAGAGCGCGTAACGGTTCGCGAGTCCGGTGAGCACGTCGCGCTCGAGGGCGCTGCGAAGCTCGGTGTCGAGCCGCGAGCGCTGCTGGATGAGGCGGATCGTGAAGATGAGGCCGAGGACCACGGCGAGCGCGGCCCCCGTGCGGGCCATCCGGTCGCGAAAGCGGGCCGTGACGGATGCGGCGTGAAGCTCCCCGCGGGCGTGCGAGAGGAGACCATCCACCAGGGCTCGAAGCTCGGGCACCCACTCCGCGCGGGAACGGTACAGTTCCTCCACGGACGTGAAGTGGCGCACATCGCGCAGCGAGAGGAGATACGGCATGTCGGCCTTCATCTGCTCGACCGCCCGGTGCCCGGCCAACGCCCTCAGGAAACGGACGGCCACCGTATCGGCGTCGGGCGCGCGGTCGACGAGGAGGAAATCCTCGAAAGGCGAATAGCGCTCGGCGGCCGCGCCCCGCGATTGGCGGATCCGCCGCATGTTGCCGAGGGACACCTGGTAGCGATCGATCAGCGCCGAGTCGCTGGGCGCGCGCCCGGCGGAGGCCCACTCGCGGGCCATGGCCGCGTCCAGATACCCCCGCAACACCAGCGGGGTCTCCTGGGCCCAGGTCGTCACCTCCAGCAGGGCGGACCAGTCCCCCAGGTTGTCCGTCGGCACGACGCGCTTGAAGTCCTGCAAGAAGGCGTCGATCCAGGCCAGCGTCTCGCTACGGGAGCGCGGCTCGTCGAAAGAGGAGAGGAGCCGACCCGCGGCACGCCCCATCTCGCGGTGGATGGAACGCCAGGTCTCGGACGGGGCGCTGGACGAGAGCTGGGCGCTGGCGGCGGCCACCCTGCGGCGGAAGGCCTCGCGGTGCTCGGCCACGTCGGCCTCGTGCGCCCCCGCGTACATGTCCATGGTGATGGAGGCGATGAGGTCGTGCGCGGACAGCGAGACGTCGCGCTCGACGGCCAGCAGCGACAGCCCTTCTTGCATACGGGCCAGCGTGGTCCGGGCCGTCTGCTCGCGCCCGCTGACGACGGTGCCGTACACGGCGGTGAAGATGGCGAGCACGCCGACCGCCAGGCCCTGCCACATGAGCCACGAGGACGATCGCGGCGGAGGGGTCTCCGCGGCGCACGGCTCATCGTGTGCAGGTTTTTGCCCGCGTCTCGACATTCTGCAACCCGTCCCAGGCCCGGGAACCCCGCAACCGCTGGCGGAAATCCCCGATTTCGCCCTCCCCCGGGGCCCTCGGCGCCCATCGGGTGGAGCAACCGTCACGGGAATGGCAAGTCACGCGCCAACAGACGCTTCCGCGCCTCGCGAGCCGGGGCGCCGCGCGAGCCGGGGGAGGCGCTCGGCGTAGACCGCGCTCGCTTGCCGGCGAACGGGGCCCCCGGCAGCTTTCCGGGGATGCGCACCCTCATCCAGCTCCGCGTGAACGGGGACCGTCACGAGGTCGGCGTACCCGGCCATTACACCTTGCTCGAGACGCTGCGCTACGCGCTCGGACTCACCGGCTCCAAGCAGGGGTGCGACAAGGGCGACTGCGGGGCGTGCACGGTGCTCCTGGATGGCGAGGCGGTCCTGTCGTGCATCCTCCCCGTGCACGAGGCCATGGGGCACGACGTGACCACCGTCGAGGGACTGGCGCGGGGCGCGAGCCCGCACCCGCTGCAGGACGCCTTCGATCTCACGGGCGCCGCGCAGTGCGGGTTCTGCACGCCCGGCATCCTGTGCTCGGCCTACGGGCTCCTGTCCCGCGACACCTCGCCCACGCGCCGCGAGATCGCCGAGGCTCTCTCGGGCAACCTGTGCCGCTGCACCGGATATACGAAGATCTTCGAGGCGGTCGAGGTAGCGGCCGAGTCGCTGCGCACCGGAAAGACGCCGGAGGAGATCCTCGCGGCGAGCCGGGTCCGCTGAGCGTGGCGCCAGCCGCGCCGGTCGGGCCCAGGTCGCGGGGGCGGGGGCGCTACCCGCGTGGATGCGCCGCCTGGGGCATCGTCATCGCGCTCCTGGCCGCGTCACCGGGTCCGACGGCGGGGCAGGCGAAGACGCCGGAGATGCGCCTCGCGGAGTTGGGGATCGAGCTTCCCGTGCCGGACGAGCCCGTCGCGAACTACGTAAAGGCCGTGTCGGCGGGCGGGTTGGTCTTCCTGGCCGGCCACGGTCCATGCGGCGGACTCGACGAGTCCAATACGGGGAAGGTCGGACGCGACCTGACCGTCGAGGAGGGATACGCGGTGGCCCGCTGGGTGGGCATTTGCCTGCTCGCGTCCCTGAAGCGCGAGATCGGCGAGCTGTCGCGAGTGAGGCGGATCGTTCGGGTGTTCGGCATGGTGAACGCGCCGCCGGAGTTCACGGGGCACTCACAGGTGATCAACGGCTGCTCGGATCTCCTCGAGCAGGTCTTCGGTCCTGGAGTGGCGAAGCACGCGCGAGCGGCGGTCGGGATGGCGTCGCTGCCGCGGGACCAGGCCGTGGAGATCGAGATGGTGGTCGAGCTGCACGGACCCTCCTGAGCGGAGTCTCCTTGCCCGAAGCCTATCTTGACACCGTGGGGCGCGAGCTGACGCGCCTGCGGGGCCTGGCCGAGCGCGCGCTGGCGCAGGTCGAGGACGCCGCGTTCTTCGCCGAGCCTGGCCCGGGGGAGAACTCGCTCGCCGTGCTGGTCAAGCACGTGGCCGGCAACCAGCGCTCGCGCTGGACCGCCTTCCTGACGTCGGACGGCGAGAAGCCCGATCGGGATCGGGATTCCGAGTTCGAGATCGAGCCCGACGACACGCGCGAATCCCTGATGAGAGGTTGGGACGCCGGCTGGCGCGCGCTCCGGGAAGCCCTCGCCCCCCTGGAGGCGGAGGACCTGGGGCGGACCGTGCGCATCAGGGGGGAGCCGTTCACCGTCCTGCAGGCCATCGAGCGCCAACTGGTGCACTACGCCTACCACGTGGGGCAGATCGTGCAGCTCGCGCGGCACTGGACGGGTCCGGCGTGGGAGTCGCTCAGCATTCCGCGCGGCGGTTCGGTCGCCTTCAACGCGGCGCCCGACCGCTATCTGGAGCGGTGAAGGGCCCCGGCGGGCGCGCGGTGACCAGCTCTGGCTGGCGAGCTGCGACCGATCCGGCTCGGGCGGCCACCCTTCAGGGCCGCGGGGGCGCCACCTCGACTTCGAGCAAGAAGTCGTCGAACCAGCTCACCACATCCGAGTTCGTGTCATCCGTGTCCACCACCACGGCGATCGCGCGAATGGGTGGTGGCGGCTCGCCGAACGCGAGGCGGTAGTCCTCGACGGGATCGCGCTGCTCGTCCATCCACCGTCCCACGTATCCATCGCCGCTGCGCAACACCACCGTGGCGACGTCCTTCACCACCGGATTGCGATAACGGCTTCCCGGCGCCTCCTGGCCGGCCCACACGTACGAGACGGCCCGCGTGCCGCGCCGGAACGGGCGATCGCCGAACAGCACGAAAACGCGCGCGGCATAGTCGTCGCCGCCTCGCTCGCGCTCGCGAAGGTTGTCCGTGAGGCTCTTCGAGATCCGCCAACGCCACCGCAGGTTGGCGCGGACCGGCGGGCCCGTCTCGAGCCGGCGCACGAGGCCGGCGGCGGCGCGGTGACTGGTCGCCACGAGCACGCGGTTGCCCCCCAACTCCGTGACCGAGAACGCGGTCGGGCGCCGATCGAGGCGCACCACCTCCCAGCTCCCGATGCCCGAGGAAAAGCTCTCGGTGAAGCGGAACCGCTCCGCCTGGCCCACGAGCGGCGGCGCGCCGAGGCCCGCCAACACACCGCCGACGCAAAGCGCCCGGGCCGCGGCCCGGGCGGGGCGCGACCCCGCGAGCGTCACGGGCGCGACCGTGACGCCCGAGGTCAGGGGCTCAGCGACCGGGTCCTCCGGTCTGCTGCAGCCTCTCGATCACCTGCTGCGTGATGTCGACGCGGTCGCTGAAGATCACGATGAGGCTGTTCTGCGCGTTCAGCACCAGGTCGTACCCGTGCTCCGCCTGTAGCGCCTCCAACACGGGACCGAGCTCCTGCTGGATCTTGGCCAGTCCATCGGCCCGCATGGCGGTCACCTCTTCCTGCTTGTCCTGCTGGAATCGCTGGTACTGGGTGACCGCGTCCTGGTAACGGCGCTCCAGCGCCCGGCGCGCGTCGAGGGAGAGGCTGTCGGCCTGGCCGACCTCCAACTCGATGGCCCGCACGGCCGCCTGTCGTTCCTGGAGCTCGCGTGTCAGCTCGTTCTGGAACTGCTGTAGCCGTGCTTGCAGCGCCTTGCCCGCCGGCGACTCGACGGCCACGAAATCCAGGTTCACGACGACGACCTTGAGCGGACCATCGTCCGCGGCCGGCGCCTGGCCGACCGCCGGAAGCGCCCCCGCGGCGAGCCCCGCCGCCACGGCCAACGGCGCTACCCGAAGCACACGCGCGCCGAGTCTAACGATATGTCGATGCATGGATCTTCTCCCTTTGCTGCGTTGCGACCGGGACCCCGAGAACCGCGCCGGCGGCGCGTTCACTTCGGCCAGCCAGGGCGCGTCCCCGACGTGGCCGGACGTCGCCTCTACCCTGTACGGCCACGACGGTTCGAGGCAAGCCGGGCCTGCGGCGCGGCGGGCCACCCGCGAAGGCACGTCCGACGGGCGCGCGAAGGTACCGGCGGGGACTAGATTCCGCGACATGAAACGAACGGCACGAGCTCGAAGCGGGCGCGGAGCGAGCCGCGCGTCGGCGCCGGTGTGGCTCGCGGTCTGGGCGATGTTCCCCGCCGCAACGGGACTCGGCGGATCTGCCACCCGGTCCCTCGCCATGGGCGGGGCCACGGTCGCGTCGCGCGCCGCACAGGAGGCTGTTGCGGCTCGGGCGGGGGTTGCGGCCCAGGAGGCGGCGACGCCACCCCTCCTCCTGGTCGACGCCACCATCGTCGACGGGACCGGGGCTCCGGCCTTTCGGGGCGATGTCCTCATCGTGGCGGGGCGCATCTCCGACGTGGGCCCGTCCGGGACCGTAACGGCTCCTGCGGAGGCGATCCGGCGCGACCTGCGCGGGCTGGTCCTCTCGCCCGGCTTCGTGGACATCCACAACCACTCGACCAATGCCCTGTTCGGCGACCCGCTCGCCACCACCCAGATCGGGCAGGGGATCACGACGCTCGTCGTGGGGGCCGACGGCGGCTCGCCGTGGCCGATCGCGACCTACCTGGACCGGGTGGACAGCCTGGCGCCGGCGATAGACGTGGCCACCCTGGTCGGGCACGGCACGGTGCGCCGCGCGGCGCTGGGCGAGGACTTCCGGCGCACCGCCACGGACGCGGAGATCGCGGACATGGCGGCCCGCGTAGAGCGGGGAATGCGCGAGGGGGCGTTCGGCTTCTCCAGCGGGCTCGAGTATGACCCCGGCTTCTATGCCTCGACCGGCGAGCTCATCGCCCTCGCCCGCGTCGCCGCCGAGCACGGCGGGTTCTACATGACCCACATGCGGGATGAGGAGGAGGGCCTGCTCGAGGCGGTCGACGAGGCCATTCGGATCGGCCGGGAGGCGGGCCTCCCCGTCCAGATCTCGCACATCAAGGCGGGAAACGCCTCGGTGTGGGGCCGAGCCGCGGACGTGCTCGCCCGCATCGAGGCCGCGCGCGAGGAGGGGATCGACGTGCGGGCGGATCAGTATCCGTACGCGGCGTGGCAGTCCGGACTCTCCATCGTCGTCCGCTCGCGCCACTTCGAGAACCCCGACTCGGTAGCGGCGGGGATCGCCGCGGCCGGCGGCGGCGAACGCCTCCAGATCGTCGGGCACGATGCGGAGCCCGAGCTGAACGGCCTGCGCTTGAGCGAGATCGCGGCCCGCAAGGGGATGAGCGAGGTGGAAGCCTACATGCACCTCATGGCCAACGGCGGGTCGGGCCTCATCGGGCACACCATGAACGAAGACGATGTCGACACCTTCATGCGCTCTCCCTGGGTGATGACGGCGAGCGACGGGGGGATCGGTGGGGCGCACCCGCGGGGCGCGGGACCGTTTCCGCGGGTGTTGGCGGTGTACGTGCGCGAGCGCGGGCTGTTGTCGCTCGAGCGCGCCGTGCGGCGCGCGACATCGGAGCCGGCGGCGCGTCTGGGGCTCGACGACCGGGGCACGATCCGGCCCGGGGCGCGGGCCGACCTCGTCGCGTTCGACCCGGATCTGATCGCGGATCGCAGCACCTTCACCGACGGGTCGCGGACCCCGGCGGGGGTCGTTTCGGTGTGGGTGGCGGGGGTCGAGGTGTGGGCCGAGGGCGCGCCGACGGGTGAACGGCCCGGGCGAGCCCTCCGGAGCAGCCCGCGCCGCGGTTCCTGAGGCCGGCCAGCCGCGCTTCCGGAGGCCACCGCCAGCCGCGCTTCCTGAGGCGGACGCCTGCCGCGCTGCCCTGAAACCCGCCGCCAGCCGGGGCTCCCCAGGCCGGCACTGCGCGTAGGTAGGGCCCCGCGGTTCGACCCGGGACCGCATCGTCTTACGTTGTATGGGTCAAATGTGTCTTTGGGCTTCGGCCATTCGCGAAGCCCCCCGTCCGGAGTGGGACAATGTCGAACGCCGTCCGTTCCCGTCCGATCCGGCGGACCCGCCGTTGGCGCGCCCTGGGGCTGGGCGTCTCGCTGACGTGCCTCGCCGGGCTACCGCTCACCGCGCTCCAATCGCCCGCCGAGTTCGACGAGCTGCACGCGATGTTCTCCGCCTTCCGGCTCGACTCGGATGCGACCGGTGAAGTGCGGGGTGTCACGCTCACGCGTGAGAGCGGCGAGATCGAGCTCACCGATGGCACGATCGCCTTGCTGCGACCATTCCGGGGAAACCGCGTTGGCGCCGTGTACGTCGGTCCCGGCCGCTTCCGCATGACGGCACCGATCGCCGTCGAGCGCGGGCAGCTCGCTCGCTTCTTCGGGTCCGAGACGATCGACCACACGTTCTCCGGGGCCTTCATGCTCTTCACGGATGAGACCCTCCAGGAGCTCGAGGCGGCCGGCGTCACCTTCGATGGCGGCGCGAGGCTGGCCCCCCACGAGAGACTGATCGACGCCGCGGACGAGTATCTGGTCGGCAACGACACCAAGGATCCCGACCGCGAGCTGATGTCGGCCCTCCTCCACGGCGGCCGGTCCGGCCACTCGGTCTTCTACGCACACCTGGCGCCCGGCGGCGATCGCTCGAGCGGTCGAGCGCTCTTCTACCAGGTCGCCCGGCGGATGGAAGAGCCGATCGCTTTCGGCCGCGCGGTGAACAGGAACACCTACGAGCTGATCACGTCGTTCAAGCCCGCCCAGGCCTATCTCGGCGATCCGACCGCCCGAGCCCCCCGCTCGGTGGGCGTCCAGGTCGATCACTACACGGTGGACTTCACCATCCGGTCGGGGCTGGATGTCGAAGTCGAGGCCGAGCTTTCGATCCGGGCCCTGGAGCCCGGCGGCTTCTGGAACCCCTTCAGCCTCACGACCTCCCTGCGGGTGGATTCGGCTCGGTGGTCGTCCGGCGAGCCGGCCGACTTCCGGCGCGGCCGAGACGGGTTCGCGTTGTGGCTGCGGGTCCCGGAAACCCTGCAGCCCGGCGACTCCGCCGCGGTCAAGTTCTGGTATCGAGGGTCCGATCTGCTCGAGGAGACGCGAGACTGGTACTACCTGACCTCGTCGACCTACTGGTACCCGCGCAACGGGGGCGAGCGGTCGACGTTCGATCTCACCTTCCACACCCCGAAGGACCGCGAGTTGGTGAGCATCGGCTCCAACGTGCAGGACACGGTCGTCGGCAACGTCCGCACCACGCGGTGGGTCACGACGGATCCGTTCGGTCACGCGTCCTTCAACTACGGCGAGATGGCGTCCTCGGTGCTCGTCGACCCGCGCATCCCCCCCGTGGCCATGACGATCAACGAGCAGGCGCACCGCACGATCGGGGTGCAGCGCGCCCGCGCCACCGGTCTGCCCGAGACCGACCTCGCTCTGGTTCGCCGCGAGCTCGAGGGCGATGTGGCGAACGCGATCTCGTTCTTCATGACCTGGTTCGGGGACCCGCCCATCACCGAGCTGCGCGTCACGGAGATTCCGTTCAACCACGGACAGGCCTTCCCGGGCATGATCCACCTGTCGTGGATCACGTTCGAGGGGATGGGGACGAAGGGCTACGACGAGATGTTCCGGGCCCACGAGGTGGCTCACCAGTGGTGGGGTCTCGGGGTGAAGAACCTCACGTACCGCGACACCTGGCTGTCCGAGGGGTTCTCGGAGTTCGCGGGCCTCTGGTTCCTGAACACCGTCCTCGAAGAGCCCGAGAGGTACCTGGACCGACTGCGCGACACGAAGCGCGAGATCCTGTCGCGCCGGGACAAGGCCCCCCCGATCGGCCTCGGCACCCGTGTCGCGAGCCGCGACAATCCGCGCGACTACCAGACGATCGTCTACGACAAGGGAGCGTGGGTGCTCCACATGTTGCGCAACATCTTCATGGACCTGCAAACGCTCGACGAGTCCAGGTTCGTGGGCATGCTGCGGGATTTCTACCTCGCCTTCGCGGGCTCGGAGGCCACCACGGAAGACTTCCGGCGCGCGGTCGAGGTCCATCTCGGGGCGGACATGGGCTGGTTCTTCGACCAATGGCTGTACGGCAGCGCCATCCCGACGTACCGCGTCGAGTACTGCGGCAAAGAACTGGAGGATGGACGCTGGGCGGTGACGGCCCGCGTCGAGCAGGAGCGGGTCCCCGAAGCGTTCCAGATGTACGTGCCACTCAGGCTCGACTTCGGGAACGAGGGGAGCGCACGGCTCCGCATCGGCGTCAGGGGGCCGCTGACCGAGGTGGCGCTGCCACCGATGCCGCGGCGTCCGAGCCGCATCGTGTTCAACGAGTTCGAGTCGGTCCTGGCCGAAGTCGACGACAACGGCTGGCGTTGCCGCTAGAACGCCGCGGGCGGTCCGCGGCCCGCCCTTTGCGCGCCTGTACGTCCCAAACCCGCGCCGTCGCGCGTCGTTCTCGGCGGGGGTGAGGAGGTCCGGGTGGGATACCGAGTCTACGTGACGCGAGCCGCGAGCTTCGAAGAGGGCGCGCAACTGCCGATCGAGCAAGGAGATTGGCGGGCCGTCATCGAGGCGGACCCCGAGCTCGAAGCTCCGGACGAGGCCTACCCCAGCTACGCCGTGTGGACGGGTCGAACCCGGCTCATAAAGGCCTGGATCGACTGGGCGGACGGCAATCTTTTCACCCACGGCCCCGATGATGCCGTCCTGCGCAAGCTGATCGGGCTCGCGACGCGCTGGGGCGCCTCGGTGCAGGGACAGCGCGGCGAGCGGTACCGTCTGCATGGCGACGAGGTCGTGCGGGACGAGCCGGCTCCCCGGCCCGCGCCGCCCATCGCCGCCCAGCAAGCCGCCTCCGAGCGTTGGACGGAGCTCGAGCTGGAGGAGATCTTCGAGCGGGCGGAGCCGCACCTCACGGACGATCCACATCCTCCACCGCCCCTGTCTTCGGAGACCTTCTTCGGCCCGCGGCCTCGCAACGCGCTCGAGGATCTGGAGGTCGAGACGGACGGCCTGGAGCTGCATGCCGATGCGTCCTTCGCCCGTCGCCCCGAGGAGAACCTGCCGGCCTCACGTCGCGCGCCGCGCGCCGAGGCCGCGATCGATTTTTCCGTCGGCGAGCGCGTTCGCACCTCCTGGGGCCGGCCCGCCACCGTGGTGTCGATCGACCGCGCCGCGGACATGGGCCTCGGCCAGATCGAGATCCGCTACGACGACGGTCGCATCGCCGCCTTGAGCTGCGTCGGCCACGGGCTGCAGCCGCTGGACGGCTGACTCCGCCTCTCGCGGTCCGGCGTCGTCACGCCCATCCTGGTGTGACTCGAACCGCGAGGCCCGTATGCCGGACCACCCAGAGCCTGCCCACGCCGCGTCGATCGCGCGCTTTCTGCTGGAGCACGTCCTCACAGCCATGAACCCGCTCGATCGGGCGCTCGCCGCCGTGCCGGATGACCGGCTCGGCGAGCGTCCGGTGCCCGAGCAGTACCCGGTCGGGCTCATGATCGCGCACGCGTTTCAAGCCGTCGGCATGTGCGCCCGATCGATCCGCCGAGGGGTTTGCACCGAGGCGGACGTGGCCGCGCTGGGTGATCCGGAATCGGCGGGGAGAGACCGCGCCCGCATCGGCGAGATCGGCCGTCGCGCGAGGGCGGAAGTGCGCTCGACCCTGAAGGAGCTCGATCCGCCGATGGCGACGCGGACCATCGACTTCTACTTCGGATACGAGGCTTCGGCGACGGAGACCGCGGCGCTGGCCCTCAGCGAGCTGGTGCACCACCGCGGCCAGGTGGTCTCGTTCCTCCGCCTCATGGGGATCGAGCCCCCGGACGTCTACGAGACCGCGTCCGCCTGACGCGACGGGCCGGGGCCGAAACCGACTAGCGGACCGCGAGGGTCGGCGCGCGGTTCGGCCGCCGCCGCAGCGCGGATGGGGCGCGGCGGCCCCGGCCGGGACGCCCGTCAGCGGTCGTGCACGCGCTGCTCGCCGCGTTCCGCCGTGGCCACGATCTCGATGCCCCCGCGCACGCTCTGCTCGACGTCCACCCGCAGCCAGTGCGGCTCGATGGCGAACATCACGTCGTCGGCGATCCGGGCCGCGAGGCTCTCGCAGAACGCGCCCTCGTCCCGAAACGACCACAGGTAGAACTTCAACGATTTGGACTCAAGGCACAGCTCGCGCGGCCGATAGTCGATGCTCACGGCGCCGAAGTCGGGCTGCCCAGTCCGCGGACAGAGCGACGTGAACTCGAGCGCGGTGAGCACCACGCGCTGCGTGTCGGGCGCGGGAAAGGCCTCTTTGCGCAGCGCTTCACGCCCCTCCTCGGGGCTCCGGGGTCGGGGAAGCGGTCCGCTGGCGGGAAGCTTCGTCATGGGCGCTCCGTGGATGTCGGTCGTCCCGCTCGGCGCGGGAGAGGGTCCAATGTAGCCGCGGTGCGCGCCGACGGCCCGAGCCGTCCCGCGGGCGGCGAGCGGTCGGCCTCTTCATCGGATTCGCCCGGCCCGCCGGCCGCCCCAAGACCATCGCGGACCTCGGGGAAACCCGTGAGCCTCTAGCCGCCGACCCGCACCGGCACGTCGCTGACCCCGGACCGCGGGTTCCCCGTGAACCAGCCCCAACAGTAAGCCTCGCTGTCCGTCGTCACAGCGCACGAGGAGCCGACCCCCGCGTCGAGGCTCCGGACCTCCCGGCCGAACGAGACGCGCGCGGGGAAAAGAACCTCTCCGCCCGGGGATTGACCCGGGGGCGTCCCGTCCCCGATCTCGCCCACGTCGTCGCTGCCCCAGCAATAGATGCCCCCTTGCTGGGCCGTGGCGCAGACGTGGTGGGCCCCGACGGCAAGCTTCGAGAAGGCGAGCGGGCTGTCGACGCGGACGGGGCTCGTGTGGTAAGAGGGGGGATCCCCCTCATCGCGCGTGCCGTTCCCGAACTGTCCGCGCTCGTTCCAACCCCAGCAGAAGATGGCACCCTCAGCCGTGAGGCCGCAGCTGGTATGAAGATCCATCGCGACCGCCTCGAAGCGCTGAGCCGTCGGCACCGGCTGTGGCGTGTTCCCCCAGTCGCGACCCCAGCAGTGCGCCTCGCCATCGGATGTGATGCCACAGCTGTTCGCCGCGCCAACGACGATGTCGCTGAAGCGCAGTCCGCCCGCGACCTCGGCCGGCACCGAGCTGGAAGCACCGCTCCCGTCACCGAGCTGCCCCTGTCCGTTCTGGCCCCAACAATACCCCACCCCCTCGGTGCTCACGGCGCACGTGTGGCTGTGCGTCGCGATGCGCGTGAAGCGGACCGATGTCGCTACCTGGACGGGGATCGGGCTGAACTGCGAGGTGCCGTTTCCCAGGCTTCCCTGGATGTTGGCGCCCCAGCAGAAGGCCACGCCGTTGGTGGACGTTCCGCACGCGATGGACTGCGCGGCGCTGAGCGTGCCGAAGATGATCGACCCCGACACGCGCACGGGCCGCGTGGACTCGGTCGTGGAGCCGTCACCCAGCGTTCCGCGCCCCCAGCACATGGCCGCCCCGCCGTTGACCAGGGCGCAGTTCATGCTGCCGCCCGAGGAGACCGCCTCGTAGCGCAGCGTCGTGCGGTTGCCGCTTCCCGGGGGCGAGAAGGCGCTCCGCGGATCCTCGCCCAAGCATCCGACGATCGCGATCAGGAGGACGATGAGCCCCGGCGCCCCGGCGCGGGAGGCCCGTGTGCGCGACCCCCTCAGGGTGGGAAAAAGTACCCCGCTCTCCGCATGGCGGCCACGAGGTCGGCG
>JBFIOX010000014.1:0-15235 GCA_041610455.1 Gemmatimonadota bacterium | reverse complement strand
GCCCCGGGGCGCCGACGCTCCCCGGCGCCCGACGGCCAGGGGGCGCCCGACGGCCCAGGCCCCTGCCCGCACCGGCTCAGCCGGTGCCGCCCCCCGGCCGCTCGCGCCTCTCGGACCCGGACGCAGTGTGGGCGTCACCGCCGCCCGGCCGTCCTCCCGTCAGCCCATCGACCGTGGCCGCGGCCGCCATGTGCCCCACCACGTTGGTGCCCGTGCGGAACATGTCGGGCACGCGGTCGATGCCCAGCATGATGCCGAGGCTGGAGAGCGGGACGCCGACCGTGTCGAGGGCCGGGGCCATGGTCACGATGCTGGCGCTGGGGACCGGCGCCACCGTCATGGCGGCCAGGAACGTCGCGAGCACCGCCCCGGCCACGGCGGCCGGCGCCACCGACACGTCGTACACCGAGGCGAGGAAGATCACCGCGGCGCCCTGGAAGAGCGCGCTGCCGGGCCGATTGATAGACGCCGCGAGCGGCAGGACGAGCGTCGAGATGCCGCGCGACAATCCGAGATCCTCGGCCTCGTCGAACATCACGGGCAGGGTGGCCACGGAGCTGGTGGTGCCGAAGCCCATCGTGTAGGTGCCGACGGTCCCCCGCACGAAGCGCCCCACCGGGATGCCGCCCAGGTACCGCACGACGGGCAGGAACACGAGGGCCATGAACACGAACAGGCCGAGCACCACGGCCACGATGAAGATCCCGAGGTTCTGGAGCATGGCGATGCCCGTACGCGCGGCGACCGGTGCCGCCAGCCCGAACACGCCGACCGGCGCGGTCCACAGGACCCAGTGCACCAGCCTGATCAGGACATCGCTCAGCGATTCTCCCAGCCCCACGAGCGGCTCGCGCTTGGCGGCGGGGAGCGTCGTGGTGGCCGCGGCGAACAGCACGGTGAAGATGATGATGGGCAGCAGTGCCCCCTGCGCGGCCGCCTCGAACGGATTGCGCGGGATGAGGTTGACGAGGAAGTCGACGATCCCCGGAAGCTCCGTCGCCACCTCCTCGCCTCCCGTCGGCGGCGTCACCGCCGGCGCGAACGCGAGCGCTGCCCGCATGACGCCCATGCCGATGAGGATGGCGGGGAGCGTGGTGAGCCAGAAGAAGCCGACCGACAGCCCGCCCAGGCGGCCCAGCTTGCGCGGGTCGCCGATCTTCGCCACGCCCACGAAAACGGTCACCGCGACCAGCGGGATGACGACCATCTGGATCGCGCGCATGAACGCGTCGCCGAACGGCTCCGATGCGCGCGCGATCGAGAGCAGGAACGGAGACCCCGTGATCGATGCGGTGACCCCGACGGCGAGACCGAGCAGCAGGCCGACGAGGATGGCGATCTGGCTCATCTCGGATTCGTCTCCAGACCCGATGTTACGCTTTGGCCCTCTCGCGGCATCCCTAGATATGCAGGTTCACGCGGATTGAGGTTCGGGTCGGCGACAGACTGCGCACCCCCCAGTGCCGTCCATGGCGTTCGGCCCGGCCTCGTCCGTTTCTTCATCCCGCGTCGCCTCACCGCGGGGCGGGTCCGCGGGGCGATTCGGTGGGCCTCATCGCGAGGCGACTCCGTAGCCGATGTCGGCGGTCTCGCTTCTCCGCAGTGCTCAACCCTCCCGACTTGAGCGCCCTCACGACAGCTTCCGTCTCCGGACCATCCACGCGCCGACCGTGAGCACGGGGATCACGTAGAGGAGCACGAAGCCCCAGGTGATCGTGCCGTATCCCCGCGCGATGAGATCGACGAGACCGAGCGGCGTGAGCGAGAGCGCGACGCCGAGGCATACGGCCGCGACCGCCGGTCGTGCCCACGCCGGGAGCGCGGCACCGGCCTCGGCCCGCGTGGCCGCCAGCCGCTCGTTGACCGCGTGGATCATCCCCGTTCCGGTCTCGATCAACGTGCCGAAGAGGACGATCTGGAAGACGATCTGGAAGCTGCGCGAGCCCAGCGTCTCTAGCAGGAAGTTGGCGGGCACCGTCTGGTCGACGATGGCCGGATAGTGCCCCGCCATGGCCAGATAGAAGAACAGCGCGGGAAGGATGCCGATCACGCCGGTGAGCAGGCCCGCCGTCACGGCCTCGCGCCGTCGGGTGAGGTGGCGCACCGTGAACAGCACCACCGCGCCGGCGGAGAGATTGTAACCCGCGTAGCGGATGCCGTTGAGGAGCCACGAGCCCTCGAGCGCGCTCGCCGAGAAGCTCTCGCGGATCTGCGGACCGAACCGCGTCAGCGACCACACGAGCAGCGCGGCGTAAACGGCGTAGAGAACGAACGACCAGCCCGACAGCACGCGCTCGATGGCCGCGCTGCCGTAGAACAGGAGCAGCGCCACGGCACCGATCGCGCCGAGGACCCCGGTGACGTACGGCAGGCCGAAGGTCTGCTCCACGATCGATCCCGCCGCGGCGCCGATGACCGCGAGGACCAGCAACATCATGAGCACGTAGCACAGCTCGAACAGGAGCCACCCGCGCCCGAGAAGGCGCTTGAAAAAACCGCGGTATTCGTAGGTGCGGAAGGTGCGCGCAAACTCGTACGTGATCGCCGCGACGGCGCTCCAGATCGCGGTCGACACGCCCATGGCGGCCAATCCCGAGACCGGACCCAGCGACAGGAAGAACTCGACGATCTCCCGGCCCGTGCCGTAGCCCCCGGCGATCACCGCGGACTGGAAGACGACCCCCGGGAGCAGGTAGCGACGGAACCAGGAGGATGTCACGAAGCGGCGCCCCGGTTGGCGCTCGCTCGCCGTTCGTGGGAGAATCCCCGCATGGAACCCGCCTCGACCTTGCCCGATGTGCTGCGCGCCGGCGCCGAAGCCCGGCCCGACCGCGAGCTGCTGCGATACGAGGGCGCCAGCGCAACCTACCGGGAGGTCGAAGAGGACAGCAATCGAGTGGCCCGGGCCCTGGCTGCCCGCGGGGCCCGCGAGGGAGACCGGATCGCGCTGATGATGCCCAACGGGCTCGAATGGCCGATCGCGGCCCTGGCCGTGGCCAAGCTGGGCGCCATCACCGTGCCCGTGAACATCTCGTTCGGTGCGCGCGACCTCGCTCACGTGCTCCGGGACTCCGGCGCCCGTCTGGCGATCGGCGGAGCGACCCAGTTGGCGCCGCTATCGGCGGCGTCCGGCGACTGTCCCGACCTGGAATCGGTGGTGGGCTACGGCCCGCCCGCACGCGGCGGTGGGTCGGGGCTGGATCTGACCCAGGCCGCCATGGCCGAGCCGGCCCAGGCACCACCGTCGCCGCGTCGGGTCACCGGGGACGAGCCGGTCACCATCCAGTACACGTCGGGGACGACCGGCTTTCCGAAGGGCTGCGTGCTCTCGCACCGCTATTGGCGCTTCCTCGCGGCGCGGGCCTGCGAGTACGCCTCCCTCGCCGGCGACGACGTCGTCCTCACGGCGCAGCCGTTCTACTACATGGATCCCACCTGGAACTTCGTGGCCTGCATGCTCAGCGGGGCCCCGCTGGTGATCCTGCCGCGCTTCTCCGCCTCGCGGTTCTGGCGCTCGGTCACTGAGAACGGGGTCACCTTCTTCTACTGTCTGGGCACGATGCCCGTCTACATGTACAAACAGCCGCCGCGCCCGGAGTGGGAGCGCGGGCACCGCGTGCGGCTCGTCCTCTGCTCCGGGATCCCGCCGCGTCTGCACGCCGCCTTCGAAGCGCGGTGGGGGTGCCCCTGGCGCGAGGCCTACGGCACGACCGAGGTGGGGGCGCCGCTCATGGTGCCCGCCGACGACGCGACGTCGGTCGGCAGCGGAGCGATGGGGAAGCCGATCGCCGACTACGAGGCGCGCGTGGCCCGGCCGGGCGGCGAGCCCATTCCCGACGGAGAAACCGGCGAGCTCCAGTTGCGCGGCGGCGCCATGATGACCGGGTACTGGAACCAGCCCGACGCGACGCGCGCGTGGAAGCCGGATGGATGGGCCCGCACGGGCGACCTCGTGTTTCGCGACGCCCGTGGCTACTACCACATCGTCGGTCGCCTCAAGGACATGATCCGGCGCGGCGGCGAGAACATCGCGGCGGCCGAGGTGGAGGCGGCGCTGTGCGAGCACCCGGAGGTGCTGGCGGCGGCCTGCGTCGCCGTGCCCGACGAAGAGCGCGGCGAAGAGGTGAAGGCGTTCGTGCAGCTACGTCCCGCGCCGGCCGCGGCAATGCTCTTACCGCCCGCCGAGCTGCTCGCGTTCGCGACGAAGCGGCTCGCCCCGTTCAAGGTGCCCCGCTACGTGGAGTACGTCGACGAGCTCCCGCTCACCCCCTCGGAAAAGATCGCCAAGCACGCGCTGCTGGCGGAGAAGCCGGATCAGCGAGTCGGCGCGTACGATGCGCGCGTCGGGCGCTGGGTGCACGCGCCGCCCGTGGTGCCGGACCCACCGCCGCCGTAGGCTGTCGAAGCCGGAGGGAGGAGCGTGACAGGAGAACCGGCGGATCGAGAGATCCGTGTCGAGCGACGGGAGCGGGTGGCCATCGCCACCTTCGACCGTCCCGAGGTGCTGAACGCGTTTCGGGGGGCCACCTACCGGCGCCTGCTCGATATCCTCGACGAGGTGTCGCGCGATGAGGAGCTGCGCGTCCTCGTGCTCACCGGTGCCGGCCGCGCCTTCTCGAGCGGCACCGATCTCAAGGAGTTGGCCGACGAGGGCGCCGTCCGCGACGATCCCACCGCCGCGCGCGCCGCGTTCGACGTCGAGCGGAATCAGGAGATCACCCGGCGCCTGATCGCCCTGCCCCAGATCACCATCGCCGCGGTCAACGGCCTCGCGGTCGGCTTCGGGGCCGAGCTCGCGATCTCGTGCGACATCCGGGTGGCGTCGGAGGACGCGCGCTTCATGTTCCCCGAGGTCAAGCGGGCGCTCTTCCTCACCAATGGCGTGACCTGGCTGCTCCCCCGCATGGTCGGGCTCGGGCGCGCCATGGAGTGGCTCGCATCGGGACGCCCCGTCTCCGCCACCGAGGCCCTCGGCGCCGGGCTGGTCACCGAGATCGTGGGACGCGAGCACCTCCTCGACCTGGCGCTCGACATCGCCGGTGCCATCGCGGCCAACGCGCCGCTCTCGGTCCGCATGGTGAAGCGCGCGCTGCACGCCGCGCACGACGACCTGGAGACGGCCCTCGCGGCCGAGACGCGCGACGTGCTGGCCTGCCGCGCCACCGCCGACTGGCGAGAGGGGCTGCAGTCCTTCGCGGAGAAGCGACCGCCCCGCTACCGCGGCGCCTGAGGGCCGAGCCCGGCGCGCTCCATGCCGCGCGACACGTTCGCCACACGGTTCGGCCTTCTGGCCACCATGATCGGCGTGGCGGTGGGGCTGGGGAACGTGTGGCGCTTCCCTTACATGGTGGGTCGTTTCGGCGGCGCGCCCTTCGTGGCCTTCTACGCGACCGCCGTCCTGCTCATCGGGATCCCGGCGCTCATGGCCGAATGGACGCTCGGCCGGCATACGCGCCGCGGCCCGGCGGGCGCGTTCGAGAAGGCCGGCCTGCCGGGCGGACGCATCCTGGGCTGGGTCTTCTTCGTGGGTGTGACGGCGGCGACCGGATACTACTCGAACGCGCTCGGGTGGGTGCTCTACCACGCGGCCTCGGGCGCGGTCGGCGCCTTCGGGATCCACCTGGATGCCTCGGCGATCCTTCCGCCGGCCGAGGGGTTCTCGGTGCGGTCCTTTCTCCTGCAGTGCGCCTGCACTCTGCTCATCATCCTGGCCTGCGTCGCCGTCCTCCTCCGCGGGCTGCGCCGCGGCATCGAGCGGGCCAGCAGGTTCATCGTGCCGGCCCTGCTCGCGGGTCTGCTCCTCCTCATCGCGCGCTCGCTGACGCTGCCGGGGGCGGGCGAGGGACTGCGGTGGTATCTGGGCAAGTTCGAGCTGGGCGAGCTGAGCGGCAGCGTGATGGTCGCCGCGCTGGGGCAGGCGATCTTCAGCCTCTCCCTGGGCGGGACGTTCATGGTCGTCTACGGATCGTACCTGAACCGGGCCGACTCGCTGCGGTCGAACGCCGTGTGGACGGCGGCCGGCGATCTCGGGGCCGGCCTGCTCGCAGGCATCGCCATCTTTCCCGCCGTGTTCGCCCTCGGGCTGGAGCCCGCGAGCGGGCCGGGCCTCCTGTTCGCGACGCTGCCCGAGGTGTTCGGCCGGGTCCCGGCCGGCGCCCTCTTCGGCACGATCTTCTTCACCGCGCTTCTCGGCGCGGCGTACCTGTCCGATGTGGCCGCCTTCGAGGTCCTCACGGCCGGCGTCACCGACAATACCCGGCTCGACAGGTCGCGCGCCGTATGGACCGTGGCCGGAGCCGTGTTCGTCTTCTCCCTTCCCCCCATGATCAACATGCGCGTGTTCGCCCCCTGGGACCTGACGTTCGGCTCGGGCTTCCAGACGGTGGGCGCGCTCCTCGCGGTGCTCACGGTGGGGTGGGCCCTGAACCGGGCCGATGTCCTCAGGGAGCTGGGAGCGGGGGAGGATGCGAGCGCGCCGGCCTGGCTCTACTACTGGCTGCGCTACGCCATCCCGTCGGCCATCCTCGCGGTCGGGGTGTGGTGGCTGTTGAGCGACGTGCTGCGGGTGGCGGGGACCGGCTGAGCGCCCCTCAGGCGCGGGTTTCGAAATCGGTCGCCAGCTTCCGGAGCAAACGGCGCAGCGCATCCACGTCGCGGGGGCCGAGACCCTCGAGCGCCTTCGCCGCCTGCGCGAAGCGGGCCGTGGCCGCCCGGTCGAGCAGCTTCCTGCCCTTCTCCGTCAACCGGATGTGGACACTCCGGCGATCGCCCCCCCGGTGGCGACGGCGCTCCACCAGGCCTTCCTCCTCCAGCCGATCGATGCGGTTGGTCATGGCTCCCGAGGTGAGGCGCGCCTGGCGGCTGAGCTCGGTCGGGGTCAGCTCGTACGGCTCTCCCGCCCGTCGCAGCGCGGCCAGCACGCCGTATCCGGGGGCCGAGAGCCCGAACGGGGCGAGCGCCGCTTCCGCACCTTCCCTCAGGTAGCCGGCGACGCGCACCAGGCGGTCCACGACCTCCATCTCCATCCGGGCTGCGTCGAGGTCGGGTCGTTCCCGATGCCAGTCCTCGACCGCCCGGTCGACGATGTCGAAACCCACTTGCCCCCTCCTGTCATGAACCTCGAAACGAACTGCAACGCGGTCCGACTCGCGGCGTCGACCCGAATCAGGGCTCCGCCGCGACGGCACGACTGCTCCTCGTCGACACGTCGCTCCGCCCGTCGGATCGCTTCAGTTAGCTTCATATCAATATACTTGACATTAACTATCTAATCAAGTATCTTGACTTCAAGACAAAAAGAGAACGACTTTCTCGCGTCGCCGCGCGGATCGGACGGGCCGGAAGCCCCGAGACCGAGGCGACGCGTTTCGCGACGGGAGTATCCGATGAGCCAGATACAGCAATACGTGAACGCGGAGCGCCTGGGCGACCTGGCGCTCTCCTTCGCCCCCAAGATCCTCGCGGCGTTGCTCGTCCTCGCCGCCTTCTGGGCCCTGATCCGTCTGACGAGCCCGGCGTTGCGCCGCGTGCTGGACAAGGCGGACTTCGACGAGGCCCTCGTGCACCTGCTGGTCGACAACGTGTTCCGGGCGGCGCTGTGGACGATCGCCGCCGTGATGATGCTCAGCCAGTTGGGCGTCAACGTCGGCGCCATGATCGCCGGACTCGGTGTGGCGGGCGTCGCGATCGGTTTCGCGGCCAAGGACTCCCTGACGAACACGATCGCGGGATTCCTGATCTTCTGGGACAAGCCGTTTCGCGTCGGCGACTACATCAGCACGCAGGACCAATACGGCGAGGTCACGCGCATCACGATGCGGACGACGCGGATCCGCACGCCGAACAACACGTACGTCGTGATCCCCAACAGCGAGATCATCGAGGACGTGCTGGTGAACCACTCGATCCACGGGAACACGCGCGTCGTGGTTCCCGTCGGCGTCTCCTACGCCACCGACCTGGATGAAGCGCGCGACGTGCTGACGGAGGTCGCGGCCGCCACCGAGGGCGTGTTGGACGATCCGGCGCCGAGCGTGGTCGTGAGCGAGCTGGCCGACTCGAGCGTGAACCTGGGGGTGCGCGTGTGGATCGAAGACGCGGCGGACGAGCGCCGGGTCTACTTCGACCTGCTCGAGCGCAGCAAGAAGGCCCTGGACGAGGCGGGCATCGAGATCCCCTTCCCGCACCTGCAGCTCCACGTCGACAGCGTGAAGGATCCGGTGTGGCGACGCGCCGCCGAGCTCGAGCTGGTGGGCGGGGAGTCCGCCCAGGCCTCGTAGAGACCGAGGTCTCTCGGCCTACGACCGGCGCGGGATGAGCCGCGGCCCCCCTCCGGAGACATCGATGAGGAGCTGGAGCGATGGCCGGATCACGGGGAGCCGCATGACCGCCCCTACCAGGGCCCACCCCGCGTGCAGGTGCTCGAGCCCCCGCGCCAACGCGGCGACGCCCTCCTCTTCGTCGCCGTCGGGGTGCCGGTAGGTCAGGCGGCTCAAGTCCCGCTCGGGGTGCCGCTGCGCCGGGACGAGGTCGAGCCCGACGGGGTGACGCCCCCCGAGCCAACGCGCCACGCCCTCGCATGGGTCGCAGCCCGCCCCGTAGTAGAGAACGGCGCGCTCCGTAACGTAGGGGCGAAGGCGCGGGACGCCCCAGCGCACGGCGCTTCGATAACGCGCCCCGGCCTCGCCGTGACGGGGCACGAACTCGACCGACTCGTGCCAGCGCGCCACTCCCCCCGAGAAGGCGATGAGGACCGAGGCTCCCGCCACCAGCCAGGGGCTTCCGTACGCCAGGCCCCAGAGCGGCAGCGCCACGCACATCCCGAGCTGCATCGGGTTGGCCACGTACCGGTAGAGGCCGCTCACCACGAGCGCCCGGGGCGGATCCCACGGGATCGGGGTTCCGCGCCCACGCGTCACGAATTCCTGCACGGCCGAGAGCGCGCACGCCGCGGACAGGACGACAAAGGGCACGAGCCAGCCGTGCGCGGGCGCGAGCAACCAGCCGAACGGCCGCAGCCAGGCGATCCCGACCCCCGCGGCGGCGTCCCTTCTTCCGACGACCATGGCGATGTCGCCCAGCAGCCAGAAGGCCAACCCGCCGAAGGCGACGACCTGGATCCCGACCCGGGCCGCCAGGTGCCGATCGTCCCGGGTCCACCGGTACGCCAGTTGGGCGGGCAGGAAGGCGAACAGCAGCGCCGCCCCCTCGCCCCACAACCATCCGCCGTGGAGCGCGATGAGCGGACCGGCCCGCGGCATGGCGAGCAGGTCCAGCCACAGCGCGGCCGCGAGGCTCGCGATGACCGGCCACCGCTCGAAGGCGAGCGGAAAGGCGACCCCCCACAGGGCGGTCCACCCGAGCAACACGTCGACCGGGACGCCCCGATGGGTGCCCCCCTCCGCCGCGAACGACCAGATTCCGCCGGCCTGCGCCGCCAGGTTGATCGCCAGCACCGACACCAGGCACCAGGCCGATGCCACGAGCAACCCCGCCCAGGCCCGCCGGGACGGTCGGCGCCACACCGCGGCTCCCGTGGCGAGGACGAGCGGCACGAAGAGGAGGACCGCGCGCAGGAGGGCGACCCGGGTTTCGGCGCTCACGCGACCTAGCGCTCGCCCGCGGCCTCGATGCTCTTGAGCAGGTACTTCCCTGCCTCGCGCACCACCAACCGCTCCAGCGGCCCGAAGTACCATGCCGGATCGAGCTCGCGCCGGTAATCGAGCGTCAGGCGGACCCGCGTCCCGCCATCGACCTCGCGCCACTCGAAACGGCTGCCGCGCCAGGTGAGCCAGTGGGCGATCGGCGTCTCGTCCGAGAGCAGCGCCATGGAGACCCGTCCTTCCGCGCGCTCCGAGACCGCGAACTCGACGGGGAACGTGCGACCCCGCGCGGCGAAGGCGACCCGGCGCCGATCCCCGGGAGCGAGTCCATCCCCCGAGGCCGCCACCGGACGGGGGAACCCGGGGCGCAGCGCCAGCGGGAGCGGCGGCTTGAACGCCGGAGCACGGGCCAGGGCGGCCTCGAAGCGCTCCGGCGGCACGGGCAGCGTGACCTCGACCGTCACCCGGGACTCGCGCTCGAACTCGAACCCCGGCAGCACGCCCTCGAGCGCCAGCGCCGCGAAGGGCAGGAAGACGGCGACCCGAAGCTTGTCCCTGCGGCGCTTCACCCACTCGTCGAGCAGCACGATGAGGATGGCCACGGTGAAGAAGAGGGGGGAGGCCATGAGGATGCAGATGAACCCCTCGCCGAGCACGATGCCGGACAGGAGGAGGGCCAGCGTGGTGGCGGTGAGCACGACCCCCATCGTGGATCGCGGACGGGCTACCGACACCAGTACCACCGCCAGGAACGCGGGAAGCCCGATGAACAGGGCGGACGTCTGCTCGAGCCTGCCCAGATGGAGGATTCGGTACAGCATGCTCGCCCCGGCGAGGGCGAGCACGATCCCGATCAGCTCTCGTCGTCTATCCGGAAACGCCATGGGTCACTCCTTTCCCATGAGTTCGTGGATCAAATCCCGGACCTGTCGGCGCAGCTCGCCCATCCCCGGCAGCCCCGAGAGGGCGATGAGGCGGGTCAGGAGAGCGGGTGCGCGGGAGATGAGCGCCCTCGTGCGGCGCCGGCCCGCGGACGGATCGTGGATCCAGTACAGCGTGATGCCCATGTGGGCGGTCCACAGCAGGGCGGGGAGCTCCTCGCGCAGCTCCGGCGGCAGCCGCGCATCGCATCCCGCCACGATGTCGCGGTAGAGCGCGATCGCCTGGTCGCGCACCGGCGCCGACTCCGCGCTGAACGGGTTGAGGGGGCTGGCCGGGTCGGCCGCGGTGCGGAAGAGGGCCGCGGCCGCATCGTGATAGGGATCGATGAGCTCGATCCACGCCTCGAGCACGCCCCGCAAGCGTGCCTCCAAGGAGCGCTCGCGCGTCAGGATCGGCCCTGCTGCCTCGGCCAGATCGGTGCGGGTGCGGTCGTAGAACGCCTGAACGAGGTGCGCCTTGGAGGGGAAGTAGTAGTAGGCGTTCCCCACCGATACGCCGGCCCGTCGCGCGATGGCCCGCATCGACGCCCCCTCGTAGCCCATCTCGCCGAGCAGGTCGATGGCCGCGTCGACGATGCGGGCCCGCGTGCGCCGCCCCTTGGGGGTCAGGGCGACGACGTCATCCCGGGCGGCGTGGCTAGCCGGCACCGGTCCGGCCGCTACGGACGGCTCGTGCATGGGCGGGGGCATGCGGCGCGCTCAAACTTGAACGTGTTCATTTTTGAACATGTTCAAGAATAGTGTGCCGCCCGACGGGTGGGCAAGAGGAGGGCGGTCGACGTGGAGCGGCGCGGCCTGGCCACCTAGCTTCCACGCATGCGAGAGACGAACGAGCGGATCCGTGGCCCGACGCGGCCGCGAAGCGGCATCGTGGCGCGTGGAGCGGCGACGCTGCTCGCCATCGGTCCGATCTGGAGCTGCGAGACCGAAGTGGCCCTCGAGCCCTCGGCCGACCTCGATCCCGCGGCGGTGCTGGGCGCGGCGGCGGCGCGGCTCGAGCCGGAGGCGCCACGCGATGAGACCGAGGCCCGGGGGTTCATCGTCTTCGCGAGCGGGACGCTGAACCAGAGCGCCGAGCTCCAGGGACTGCAGGCGGGCCGCCCGGACGAGAGCCGCTTCCGCGAGGCCATCGCGCTCCTGCCCGACGGGCGCGTGGGTCACGAGCTCGAGCATCACCGCATCGATGGGACGCACGACCGCATCCGCGAGGTATACGAGGGCGGGGCGAAGACCATCCATCTGCTCGAGGAGGGCTTCTCGGTGCGGCTGACGGAGGGTCCGGAGGTGTCGGGCCACGAGCGGGTCCGCCGGCGCTTTCCCCACCTCCTGCTCGAAGAGGCCCGCCAGGCGGCGGCAGACCCCTCTCGCGGGTCGGTGGAGGCGGGAGCCGGGCCGGCAGCGGGGCCACCTCCCGCCGGGCCGGCAGGGGGGCCACCTCCCGCGGGGCCGGCCGCCCTCGTGCCCGGCGGGACGCGCGGCGCGCGGGGACTCGCGCCGCCCTCCGGGCTCCCGCTGCATCTCACGCTACCGGACGGGACGCGGCTCGACCTCTTCTTCGATGCTGCGGACACGACCCTCACCGCGGTGCGCTACGGGGCCAATCTGGCGGGGCGCGGCGACGCTCGGGTGCGCTGGAGCTTCGCCGACTACCGGCCGGTGACGGGTCTCGGGGCGATCCCGCACGCCTATCGCGCGCACATCGCCGGCGAGCCGTTCCTCGACATGCGCGTGGATTCGGTGGTGGTGGATGCGGCGCGCGCCGAGGCGTTCGTCGCCCCGCCGGAGGGCTTCGACGCGCCCGTCGAGGTGCCCGCCACGGGCGGGGATGCGGCGGCCCGGGCGGAGGTCGAGGAGCTGGCCGACGGCGTGTACCGCGTGCGCAACCTGCGAACCGGCTTCCATCCGATGTTCGTGGAGTTCGCCGATTTCGTCGCGGTGATGGACGCGCCGGTGGGCTACCCCATCATGATCGAGCTCCCGGCCGGCGAGCTGGCCCCGGGCCCCAGCCCGGACTGGCTGTCCCGCCGGCTGCTAGAGCTGATCGCCGAGACGCTGCCGGGCAAGCCCGTCCGGTACGTCGTCCTCACCCATTTCCACAACGACCACGCCGGAGGGATGCGCGCGTTCGTGGCCGAGGGCGCCACGGTGATCGCCCCCGCCGCCGACGAGGCGGCGGTCCGCTCGTTCTACGCCGCGCCGCACCGACTGGCGCCCGACGCGCTGGCGGCGCGGCCGGTCCCGCTCTCGCTGGATCTCGTCCCGGCGGGTGGCCGCCGCACCATCGGTGACGGGCCGCGCCGGCTGGACATCCTCTCCACCGGCCCCAATCCGCACACGGAAGACATGCTGATCGCGCACCTGCCGGAGGCGCGCCTCGGCTTCGTGAGCGACCTCATGAACTCGCTGCCGGAGGACGACCCTGACCGGGCGCTGGACAATCCGCCGCTCGCGTTCTTCCTGCGCTGGCTGGACCGGCAGGACTTCGATTCGGTGGCTTTCTACACCATGCACGGCACGGCGCCGATCGAGCCGGCCACCTGGCGGCGGGCGCTGGCGCGGCTCGGCGAGGAAGTGCCCGCGGAAAGGTGAGGGCCCGGCCGCGGTGGGCCGTGCGCGCGGCACTCGATGAGCGCAGGCTAGATTGCCGGAATGAAAGGGAGATTGTGGACATGAGCGCGCGCTCGACCTCCTGGGTCGTCCTCGCCTTCTCGAGCGCCGCGATCGCGGGCTGCGGCGGCGCTGAGCCGGCGCCCGAAGAGCACCCTCCGGAGGTCACGGAGGGGTACGTGGCGGCGGAGGATGGCGTGCGGCTGTGGTACCGGTCGATCGACGACGGGCCGGATGTCGTGGTGATTCCCGTCGGGTTCTACCTGGCCGACGCGCTGGCGCCCCTGGCGGACGGGCGGCGTCTCGTGTTCTACGACCCCCGCAACCGGGGGCGCTCAGAGGCCGCCGACCTCTCGACCGTCTCGCTCGATCGACAGGTGCGCGACCTGGAGGCGGTGCGCGCGGGGCTCGGCATCGAGCGCATGGCCCTGATCGGGTGGTCGGGGCTGGGCATGGAGGTGGTGGCGTACGCCATCCGCCACCCGGAGCGCGTGACCCGCATCGTCCAGATGGCGGCGGTCCCGCCGGCCGAGGAGATCATGGCCGCCGAAGGGGACGCGGACGCTGAGTGGGAGGCGGCGATCGACTCGCTCGTGGCGCGCTGGGATGCCGGTGAGTTCGGCGACGCGCAGGACGCCTTCTGCCGGGCCTACAACGCCCTCGCCCTGCCCCCCGATTTCGTCGACACGACCCTGGTGGCCCAGGTGCCCGACACCTGCGTTCACGAGAACGAGTGGCCGGCCAACCTGTGGCCCTACTTCGGCGCCCTGCTCGGATCGTTCGCGGGCTACGACTGGCGCCCCCGGCTCGAGAGCCTCGGCATCCCGCGGCTCGTGATCCACGGGCGCGAGGACCGCATCCCGTTCGCGGGGGCCGTGGCCTGGGTGGCCGGCTACCCCGACGCCAGTCTCATCGAGCTCTCCCCCGCGGGCCACTTTCCGTTCCTCGAGCAGCGCGCGCTCGTCATGCGCGCCATCGACGAGTTCCTGGACGGCGCGTGGCCGGCGGAGGCGAAGCCCGTCCCCGGCCGCAACCTGGCGCGGCCGTGAGCCTGGCGCCGGAATTGCCTAGATTGAGGGCATGCATCCCGACGAGCTGAACCCGAAGCAGATCCGGAACGCCGCGCCTCCCGAGACGTTGGCGGCGCTCGCCGAGGCCGAGCTGACGGCGCTCGGGCAGCGGGCCCGGCGGGTCGAGGGACTGCGCAAGTCGACGGGGAAGGAGGTTTACACCGACGACATCGCGCTCCCCGGCATGCTGCACGCGAAGATCCTGCGCTCGACCGAGGCGCACGCCCTCATCCGGGCCATCGACACGAGCGCTGCCGAGGCGCTCGAGGGGGTGCACGCCGTCATCACCGGGCGCGACATGCCCGAGGCGTACGGGATCATCCCGTGGACCCGGGACGAGCACGCGCTCTGCCTGGACAAGGTGCGGTTCATCGGCGACGCGGTGGCCGCGGTGGCCGCGGTCGATGAGGACACGGCCAACCGGGCCCTCGAGCTGATCGAGGTCGACTACGAGCCGCTCCCGGTCTACCTGACGCCCGACGAAGCTCTCACCGACGAGGCGGCCGCGCAGCCCATCCACGCCCCGCGCAAGGAGGGTCGCAACGGGAACGTGCTCAAGCACGTGCACCTCGAGTTCGGCGACGTGGACCGGCTCATGGGCGAGTCCGACGAGATCGTCGAGGGGGAGTACTACTTCCACGGCACCACGCACACGCCCATCGAGCCGCATTGCGCCATCGGCCGGGTGCAGCAGGACGGGGCGCTGGAGGTGTGGTCTTCGACGCAGGTGCCGCATTACCTGCAGCGCGAGCTGGCGCGCGTGCTCGATCTGGACGTGGCCAAGGTGCGGGTGAAGCAGCCCGCCGTGGGCGGGGCGTTCGGCGGCAAGTCGGAGCCCTTCGATCTCGAGTTCTGCGTGGCGCTGCTAGCCATGCGCACGGGGCGGCCCGTCAAGATCCTCTACACGCGCGAGGAGGTGTTCTACTCGCACCGCGGGCGCCACCCCATGAAGATGCGCTACAAGCTGGGCGCGGCCCGCGACGGCACGCTCAAGGCGCTCGATGCGCACACGATC
>JBFIOX010000013.1:0-16067 GCA_041610455.1 Gemmatimonadota bacterium | reverse complement strand
GTCGAGCCGCTCGTCGACGAGCACGCGATACCGGGTCCCCATGGTCGATCCGGCGTATTCCCACGCGTGTGCATCGTCGCCCGCGGCGTAGCGATGAAGCGACAGGCCGACCAAACCGGCCAGCGCGGACGTGAGCAGGAGCAGATCTCTCCTGCGCGCCGATCGCCCCGCGCCGAACCGCCCCCGTGAGGGGCTCGAAGACCTAGCCGCCGAAGTCATCGAACATCACGTCCTCGGTGTCGACCCCCAGATCGTCGAGCATGTGCCGGCAGGCCTCGATCAGCGCGGGTGGACCACACAAGTAGTACTCCGCCTCCTCCGGAGCCGGGTGCTCGCCGAGGTACTCGTCGAAGAGCACCTGATGGATGAAGCCCGTCGGCCCCTCCCAGTCGTCCTCGGGAAGCGGCTCCGAAAGCGCCAGATGCCACCCGAAGTTGTCGTGGTCGAGAGCGAGTCGGTCGAACTCCTCGATGTAGAACGCCTCGCGCAGGCTCCGAGCGCCATACCAGAAGCTGATCTTGCGTCGGGTCCCGAGGCGGTCGAGCTGGTCGAGGATGTGCGACCGCAGGGGCGCCATGCCGGCCCCGCCCCCGACGAAGATCATCTCGCGGTCGGTGCGTCGGGCGTAGAACTCCCCGAACGGTCCGATAATCTTCACCGGTGCGCCGGATGCGAGGCTGAAGAGCCAGGAGGAGACGATCCCGGGAGGGATCCCGCTCGATCCCGGCGGTGGCGTCGCGATGCGGACGTTGAGCATGACGATGCCCGTCTCTTCGGGACAGTTCGCGAGCGAATACGCCCGCGTGACGGGCTCGAGGTTCTCCACTTCCAGGGTCCGAAGGCGGTATCGTTCCCACTCCGCGCGGAACCGCTCGTCGATCTCGAAATCCGCGAACTTGGCCCGGAACGGAGGACACTCGACCTGTATGTAGCCACCGGCCCGGAATTCGAACGCCTCCCCGGGCGGCAGCTCGAGCACGATCTCGCGAATGAACGTGGCGACGTTGCGTGTGGAGCGGACTCGGCAGGTGAGGCTCCTCGCCGCGAAGATCTCCGCTGGAAGCTCGATGGAGAGATCGGTCTTGACCTTGACCTGACAGCCGAGACGCCAACCCTCCAGGGCATCGGCGCGCCCGATGTGCGCCGTCTCCGTCGGGAGGATCGGTCCTCCCCCGGCCACGACCTTGACGCGACACACCCCGCAGGTGCCGCGCCCCCCGCAGGCGGCGGGCAGGAACAGCCCCCTACCGGCAAGCGTGGCGAGCAGGGTATTGCCCGGGCCGCCGACCACGTCTCGCGGTCCGCCGCCGTTGATCGCGATGCGAACCGTCCCCGAGGGTACCAGCAGGGACCGGGCCCCGAGCAGCGCGGAGACCAGGGCCAGCGTGACGAGCGTGAACGCGAGCACGCCGAGGATGACCGTGCTCATCGCCGGCTTGCTCCGTGGGGGCACCCTGCGAGCGGGGGTCTCACAGCAGGATCCCCGAGAACGCCATGAACGCCATCGACATGAGTCCGACCACGATGAAGGTGATCCCCAGCCCCCGCAGCGCCGGCGGGGGGTCGCTGTAACGCAGCCGTTCGCGAATCGCGGCCAGCACGACGATGGCGAGGGCCCACCCGACTCCGGACCCGAGCCCGTAGACGGCGCTCTCGGCCAGCGTGTAGTCCCGTTCGACCATGAACAGCGAGCCTCCCAGGATCGCGCAGTTCACCGCGATCAGCGGGAGGAAGACCCCGAGGGCCTGGTAGAGTCTGGGAGCGAACCGATCCGTCGCCATCTCGACGATCTGAACCACCGCCGCGATCGTGCCGATCATGAACAGATAGGTGAGGAACGAGAGATCGGGCGCGTCGTCGCCCGCGAGCCACGTGAGCGCGTCGGGCTTCAAGAGCCACCGATTGATCAACTGGTTCAGCGGGACGGTGATCCCGAGCACGAAGATCACGGCCAGGCCGAGCCCCATGGCGGTCTCCACCTTTCTCGACACGGCCAGGAACGAGCACATGCCGAGGAAGAAGGCGAGCGCCAGATTCTCAACGAAGATCGCCTTGGTGGCCAGGCTCAGGTAATGCTCGAACACGGAAGTCCTCCTCGACCTGCGCCGGCTTCCACCAGCGCAGGACCCAGATGAAGCAGCCGATCAGGAGAAATGCGGCCGGGGCCAACACCATGAGGCCGTTCGGCTGGTACCACCCGCCTTCGGCCACGGGTCGGAGAACGGTCATCCCGAAGACCGTGCCCGATCCGAGAAGCTCCCGGAAGAAGGCCACGAACAGCAGCACGAGCGAGTAGCCGAGGGCGTTGCCGAGCCCATCCCGGAAGCTTCGGCCGGGCGGGTTCCGCATCGCGAACGCCTCCGCACGACCCATGACGATGCAGTTCGTGATGATCAGGCCGACGAACACCGACAGGCGTCTGGACACATCGTAGGCGTACGCGGTGAGGAGCTGGTCGGCGATGATCACCAGCGACGCGACGATGGTGAGCTGCACGATGATGCGAATGTCGGAGGGGATGCGGTCCCGTATGAGGCTCACGGTCACGTTCGAGCCGATCAGCACGCCCGTGACGGCGATGCTCATGACGAGCGCCGTGGCCAGCTCCGTCGTGACCGCGAGCGCGGAACAGACCCCGAGCACTTGAAGCGCGATCGGGTTGTTCTCGAACACCGGGTCGAGCAATACGTCTCGCTTGGACGTCACGGGACCGCTCCCCTCGCGCGGTACCGAGCCAGGTAGGGGCCGAATCCGTCGGGACCGAGCCAGAACCGCACGAGCTCGGTGACCCCGCGGCCCGTCAACGTGGCTCCGGCCAGCCCGTCCACCGCGTACGGTGCCGTCTCCGGCGGTCCGGCAGGCCCCTTTATCACCTCGATGCGGGGCACCCACTCGTCATCGAAGGCCCGGCGTCCCTCCCAGCGGGCCCGCCACGGTCGCTCCTCGATTCCCGAGCCCAGGCCCGCCGTCTCGGCGTGCTCGTAGAAATCGATGCCGCGGATGTACCGGGTGTCCGGACTCAGTGCCAGGAACCCGAACAGGGTCGACCAGAGGCCCGCCCCTTCGATCGGCAAGACGATCGTCGCGACCCGCCCGTCCTCGACGACGTGATAGACGAGGGCGTGCCGGGGCAGGCGACGGATCCCGGCGGCGTTTTCGGGCGCGGGCCGGCTCAGCGCGGGGTCCTGGGAAGCCCGTCGCTGGTCGAACGTGGTCGCCTCGATGTGCGGCGCGGGCTCGCCGCTCTGCAGGTCGATGGGCAGCGGTCGAACGTGTGCCTCGAACCTGGCCATGATCTCGTCCCGGTCCAGGCGTTCACCGGGGGCCAGGAGTCCCGCCACATCCAGGACCTTTCGGCGCCGGTCGAGCAGCCTGTTGGAGGACTGCCGGTCTTCGAGCAGCACCGCCGAGCCGGCCACCAGCAGCGAGCCCACCAGGCTCACGAGCGCCGCGAACCGGAGCGTGGAAGCCGGGCTAGCGGGCATGACGAGCCTCCCGGCGTCGCACGTGCGATCTGACGACGAAGTGATCGATCAGGGGGGCCAGCATGTTCATGAAGAGGATGGCCAGCATCATCCCCTCGGGGTATGCGGGGTTCACGGCGCGGATGAGGATGCAGAGCACTCCGATTCCGATCCCGTACCACCACTTCCCCGCATCCGTGAAGGCCGATGAGACGGGATCGGTCGCCATGAAGACCGTGCCCAGCGCCCAACCTCCGAGCACGATGTGCCAGTGAAACGGAACCGCGAACATCGGGTTGCTGTCCGAGCCGACCAGGTTCAGCGTCACGGCCATGAAGAACGTGCCGAGCGTAACCCCGGCCATGGTGCGCCACGAGCCGAGTCGGGTGACGAGCAACAGCGCGGCCCCCATCAGACAGGCCAGCACCGAAGTCTCGCCCATCGAGCCGGGAATCAGGCCCACGAAAGCCTGGGTCCAGCTCACCCCTTCGAGCGCGCCCGGAGACGCGGCCGCCTGCGCGAGCGGCGTGGCGCCCGACACGGCGTCGGCGCGCAGGAGATCGGCCGCGATCCACACCTGATCGCCGCTGATCCAGGCGGGATAGGCGAAGAACAGGAAGGCGCGGACGACGAGCGCGGGGTTGAGGAAGTTCATCCCCGTCCCGCCGAAGACCTCCTTCGCGAAGACGACCCCGAAGACGGTTCCGACGGCGACCTGCCAGAGGGGGATCGTGGGAGGGAGAATCAGGGGGATCAGGGTCCCCGTGACGAAGAACCCCTCGCTGACCTCGTGCCTGCGGACCGCCGCAAACAGGATCTCGACGCCCAGTCCGCTGACGAAGGCGACCAGAAGCACGGGGAAGAAGTAGAGCGCTCCGTGCAGAGCGCAGAGGAACGGGTTCGTGTAGTCGAACGGAAGCCCCGACGACACGTACAGCGCGGTGCGCCAGTCGTCGAGCGGCGCCGCGCCTTGCGCGATGGCGTACTGCGCCTGATAGCCCGTGTTGTACAGCGCCATCACGATGCACGGGACGAGCGCGAGCACGACGATTCCCATCACGCGCTTGAGATCGATCGCATCGCGGGCGTGGGGAGCCGCGCGCGCCACGTCGGGCGGGGAATACAACACCGTGTCCACGGCCTCGTAGAGCGGATGCAGCCGGGAAAGCCGGCCGCCCTCGCCGAAGAGCGGCCCCGCCCGATCCAGCCCGCGGCGAAGTCGGCCGCTCATCGGCCGCGCTCCAGGCGGTCGAGCGCCGCGCGCAGGAGAAGGCCGAAATCGGTCTTGCTCGGATCGACGAAGCTGCACAGCGCGACATCCTCTTCGACGAGCTCCAGGCAACCGAGCCGCTCCGCGGTCTCGTCGTCTTCGACGAGCAGAGCGCGCAGCAGGAACGTCGGGAGCATGTCGAAGGGCACCACGCGCTCGTAGGCCCCGATGGGCACCAGGGGACGCCGCGCCCCATGGGTGCTGGTCGAGAACGCGTACCGCGGACGCGGCAAGAACTTCGAGACCTGGACGGGCAGGCTCGAGAAGGTCCGGACGCCCGGCCGGAGCCACTTGAGGAAGACGCGCCCCCGTGCCTCCGCCAGCAGCGTCAGCTGGACGTCGTAGCGGCCCAGGAAGCCGTACACGGGGCCCATCGCCTTCTTGCCGGAGAAGACGGAGCCCGAGATCACGCGAACGTCCCCATCGAGGGATGCGTCCGCCAGCAGCTCGCTGGTCGCGGCCCCCAGACGAGTCCTCACGAGGCGGGGCTTCTCGATGCCGGGGCCGCCCAGCGCGACGACGCGCTCGAAGTCCCGATACCCGGTCGTACTGAGACGGCCGAGCGCGGCGACGTCCTGGTAGCCGATCGTCCAGACGGTCCGCTGTCGCCCCGCCGGGGCGAGCGTGTGCACGTGGAAGCCCGCGGTCCCCGCGGGGTGCGGGCCTTCGAACTGCTCCACCCTCACCTCCCCCGGTCGGCCGTCGACCAGAGGGGAGCCCGCGCGCACGCAGACGAAGGTCGGCCCGGGCGTGAGACGAGCGAGGAGCGAGAGACCGAGATCGAACGAGGCCGTCTCGTCGGCGAGCACCGCCCCGGGATCCGGTGCGCCCGGGTTGGAGTCCATGGCGTTGACGAACAGCGCCGCAGGCTTCTGATCGGGTGACGGTACCCTTCCGAAGGGACGCCCGCGGAGCGCTGGCCAGAGACCCGACTCCAACAGGAGCCCCCGAACGCCCCGACCGTCCAGTCGCCCGGGCGACGGGAGCGGTGACGACTCCGGCCCGGGCCGCTCCAGGCCGCCGGAGGGCGTGGCGCGCTCTTCGTCCGTGAGCTCGATCACGATCGACCGGAGGGCCCGACGCGCCCCGAGGTGGATCTCGGCGACCGTCCCCGCCGCCGTGGCCGTGAAAGGCACGGCCGGATTGGACCGATCGCGACACAGCGGGTCGCCGCGACTCACGCGCTGCCCCACGCGCACCACCGGCCGGAATCGGGCACCGGGGAAGTCGTCCGCCAGGAATCCCACCCGCCCGACGGGTGGCCCTGGGATCACATGCCCGGATGCCGGGCCCGGCCAGGGCAGGTCGAGCCCTTTACGGCAACGGTGGATCGACACCTCAACCCCCGGTGCCTCGCAGCGGTCGCCGTGACGCGCGGGGGCTCTCGCTCGGCGACCTCCTTCCCTCGCGCTGTCTCACCAATAGCCGCCCGAGATGTAGGCTCGCAGATACTCGTTGGTCCGCTCCGACTCGCGGACGCGCTCGCCGAGGATGTCGCGTAGCGTGAGCACCCCGATCGCGCGGAAGCCGTCCACCACCGGGATGTGGTTGAATCGGTTCTCGAGGAACATCTCCTCGACGTCGCGAAGCGGTGTGTCCGTCGTGACCGTCACCAGGTCTCGAGTCATGGCCTCCGCCGCCGTATCGACGAAGGCCTTCTCGCCGCGCTTGTCGAGGTGGTTGAGGACATCTCGAATCGTCAGGATCCCGACGAGCCGTTCGCCCTCGATGACCAGGAACGAACGGACCCGCGAGGTCGCGAACCTTTCGATCACGCCGGAGATGGGAAGGTCGGCTTCGACCGCGTGCAGCGCTCCGCCCTTCTTTTTCAGAACCTGCCCGACATCCATGACGGACCCCATGGAAGAGAGTCTGTTCGTTCCGGGAATCTTTCTTGTGTAGGGAGGAGGAAGCCCCGTGCCCGATGCCGGGTCGCGCGGCCGCGCGCCGAGAGTTCAGAAATGGTGCGGGTTGCGAGGGTGGCGGCCGACGCAGCGCCGCCGGGATCGTCACCACCCGCTGGGACAATGAGTCCCGAACCGACCCCTCGCGTCGGGGCAAGGTGGGCGGCGTGATCGAAGGGAGAACCAACAGGGGGGACCGCTTAGCGGTCCCGGGCGAACCCGAGTGCCTCCGGCGGTGGGTCGATCAGGGGGGGGGCGGCGGCCACCTCGCGCCCTGCGTGGTGCCGTGGCCGGTGTCGCGATCGTAGGCCAGCTGCGCCTCGCGCCCGTCGGCGAGCACTTGCTCCGCGGCCGAGCGCGCCAGGGCCTGCAGCGCCTCGCAGTCGGCGGCCTCGAGCCCCAGCAGGGACTGCCAGAGGAAGACGCCCTGCGCCTTGGCCCGGTTGCGGTGACCGCGCTCGTGCGCGTCGAGGGCCCGCACGAACTCGCGCCAGCCCTGCACGATGCCCGGGGGCGCCGTGGTGAGGTTGGTCCACAGAGGCAGCACGATCGTGGAGCGGAGGAGAACCTGGGCCTCGGTCAGCCGGCACCGGCGGGAGCCTCCATCGATCCCGAACTGGTAGCTGTAGCGCCACTGCGAGAGGTGGAGGCCCAGTCGCACGCCGATCTCGTCCGTCCCCGGACCCTTGCGCAACATCTCGCGCAGGATGTCGTCGTGCGTGAACCCGCTGATCCGGTACACCGAATCCACCTCGATGACGTGGAGGCCGGGGCTCATCTTCTCGATCCCGGCCCACCACTCGTCTTCGGGCTCCTGGGCGCCGACGCCGCCCGCGGCGAGGACCAGGCCGCCGCCCAGCAGGACGGCTCGTGCGGCGCGCGCGGCGGTGGGCCGTCGGTCGAGCCGAAGCCGGAGTCTCACGGCCGCCCCGAGCTCCGGCGCCGGCCCAGGTGGGCCTCGAACGCGCGCTCCAGCTCCGCGCGACGCTCCTTCCACATGGCTCGCATCTCCTCCTCCGAGGGCACGTGGGCGTAACCGGGCGACGTCAGCGGCGCCGCGCGCTCGACCGCGACCAGCACGACGGCCCGTGCCGGGTACGCGGCGCCCTCCTCTTCGGCGATGCGCCGCACGGCGGTCTCGTACACCTCGCCCTCCGCGTGGAGCGTCGCCGTCCCCGAGAAACGATACCCCCGTCGCGATACAGGATCCACGACGTTGATCTCGATCCGCGGATTCCGTTCGAGATTGGCGCGCGTGCCGGGGGAGGCGATGTCGAGGAAGAAGAGGTGCCGGTCATCCCACACGCGGATCGTTCCCTTGGGAGAGAGGTTGGGACGCCCCTCCGGGGTCACCGTGGCGGCGAAGCAGAGCCGCTGGCCCGCGATCACGGCGCGCATGTCCTCGTCGATCCTCATGCTCTCGTCCCGCCCGGTCGGGTCACCCCTCCCGCGACTCCTCGTCCCGCCCGGTCACGTTGACCGTCCGGCGCTCGCGTTCGCCGTCGATCCGCCATCGATCCGCCGTCGGCGTCCCGCGCCACGCCCTGCGTCATCGGCTCAGTCGAACTCCATCTCGGACAGCTTCTTCTCCGTCCGGAAGATCTTCACGCCGAACACGAGGAAGAAGAGGCCGATGAGGAGCGTGATCCACCCCGCCCACTGCCCGTCCAGGGCGGCCCGCGCCGACAGCCCGCTGCCCAGCCCGCCCATGATGATCATGAAGGCGCCCATGCCCCGGTGCAGGAAGCGTCCCACCGCCGCGTCGGCCCGTTCCAGCTTCATATCGTCAGCTCTCCCCTCACCACGGTGACGGCCTCGCCCGACACGCGCACGCCCGCGATGGCGTCCGGCGGGCCCGACACCTCCACGAGCGCCAGACCGGGTCTCCCCATCCAGTGTCCCTGCTCGGCCACGAAGCGCGGCTCGGCGAGGAGCCCGTGATGCCACAAGTATGCCGCCATGCCGCCCGTGGCCGAGCCCGTGAACGGATCCTCGAACGTGTCGGGCGGGACCCCGAAGTGACGCGCGAACGTGTCGCCGCACGACGTGGCCCCGCCGAGGCAGAAGAGGTGTGGGCTGAAGAAATCCCCTTCGCTGCGCAGGCGCAGGTACGCCTCGCGCTCCAGGCGGGCGCGCCGCAGGACCTCGTGCGTTTTGACCGGAACCATGAGCTGCGGCGTCCCCGTGCTCACGGTCTGGACGGGGGCGCCGGACAGCAGATCGTCGGCCTCCAACCCGAAGGCCGCCGCCACCGCGGCGCCCTCGTACGTCCGCATGAAACGCGGTGCGAGCTGCTCCATGGCGACCAGCACGCCGTGCGCGCCGTCCCCCCGTCGGACCGGCTTGAGCTCCACGGTGATGACGCCGGCCGGCAGCTCGAGCCGCACGGCCCGCCCCGCGCCGTCCAGCGCGATGCGACCCTCCTCGACGAGCGCGTGCAGCGTGGCGATGGTCGGATGGCCGGCGAGCGGGATCTCCTCGGCGGGCGTGAAATAACGCGCGGCGATGTCGGCCCGCTCGGAGCGCCGCACGAAGGCCGTCTCGGAGAGGTTCATCTCGCGCGCCACGGCCTGCATCGTCTCTTCGGACAGCGGATCCGCATCGAGCACCACGGCGCACGCGTTGCCCTCGAGCGGTGTGGTCGTGAAGGCATCGACCTGCAGGAACCGGTACGTGCCCATCCGGCTCATCCCGGGATGAGCCACAGGCGGGTCTGCCGACCGTCGATGTACCAGGTGCGCTCGCCGTCGAAGTAGGCGTCCTCCTCGAGCATGATGCGCACCGTCTGCCCGTCCCACTCCGGCACGGGCACGGCCGCGTTGAGCTCGATGGAGTGCGCGGTGTGCGGGAACAGGGGGTAGTCGCCGCGCCCCGGCACGCCGCCCTGCTGGTCCCACAGCCCGATCGTCGGGCCCGCGCCGTGGCCGTGGAAGCCGATCGGGTGCGTGTAGATCGAGGCGTCGATGCCCTCGGCGACCGCCTGCGTCAGCGCGCCGCGCAGGATGTCGTTCCCCGAGCGGCCCGCCGCGAAGTTCTCGGTCAGGATGTCCTGCAGGCGGTTCCCCACCGCGAGGGCCCGCTCGAGCCCATCCGGCGCGCGCGATTCGCCCGGCCCGAGCACGTACGCGTGCTGCTGGGTGTCGGTGTTGAGGCGCAGGTATGTGATCCCGAAATCGACGTGCAACAGGTCACCCGGACGGATCACGTTCTCCTGCGGACGCGCCGAGAAGTCTCCTGTCCGGCCGCCGCCGGCCGGCGCGCGACGCTGCACCGAGACGCTCGGTTGGAACCAGGTGTCCAGCTTGAGCGACGCGATCCGCTCACGGTACCACCAGACGACGTCTTCGGTCGTCGTCACGCCCGGCTGGATGACCGCGGCGCTGAACCCCTCGCCGATGATGTGGTGCGCGATGCGCACGATGTGCGGATAGACCTCCATCTCCTCGGGCGTGCGCGTCTCGAGCCAGCCGATCGCCAATCGCTCGCCCGACACGACGCGCTCGCGATAGCGGGGCGGCAGCGCCGCCACGAGGGCATCGTATTCGGTACCGGTCAACCCGTCGGCGAGGGCGAACGTAGAAGACCGGTTGACCGCGATGCGGCGCGGATCGCGCTCGGCGATCAGCTCGGCCACGCGCGCCCACTGATCGGGCTGCGACTCGGGATCCCAGGCGCGCGGGAAGGGGCCGATGTCGTACCGCGCCGCCGCCAGCCGCTCGATCGGACGCCCCGGCCCCGGGTCGTAGAGGACGAGCACGGTGCGTCGCCGGGCCGCCATCCAGGTGGCCGGCAGCATCGTCTCGATCACCGGATCTTCGTTGTACTCCCGGGCCGCGATGATCCACAGATCGATGCCCTCGCGCCGCATGAGCTGGGGGACGACCGTCTCCATGCGACGCTCCAGCCACCGATCCACGACCTCGGCGCGCGTCCGCAGCGGCAGGATGGCCGGCATCTCGGCGGCGGGCCGCTGCGCGCCCTCGAAGGCGGGGGCGGCGCCCGCGGCGGCGGGAGCGGTCTGGGCGGCGAGCGGCGCGACGCACGGGGCGAGGCAGGCGATCGCGAGCCCGAAGCGGGTCCGGGCCCGTCGGAACGATCTCGGAAGTCTCATTCGGGTCCTCCAGATGCTCGAGCGCCTCGGCGCGGTTCCATTCAGCGGATGGCGATGGGATTGCCCGGCGATCCGGTCGCCCCCTTGAGCGGCAGCGGCGAGAACACGAAGGCGAACTCCCACACCTCGTCCGCGGCCAGCCGGTCGAGGTCCAGGTTCTCCAGGTTGTAGATGCCGTGCCGCGTGATCATGAGCTGGTGCAGATCGTAGGGACGGTCTGGATCCTCGCCGGGCAAGACCTCGCCGCTCGAGGAGTCGGCCCCCTTGAGGACGATCTGCCGCTCGATGAGCCAGCGCGCGGCCTCGAGTCCCACCCCCGGCTCGCCGGCCGTGTAGGCCGCGTTGTCGGTCATCCACAGCGCTCCGTGCCCGGTGCGGATGAGCACCGCGTCGCCGGGCCGCAGCGACACGCCCTGATCCGCGAGCGCGCCCTCCAGATCCGCCCGGGTGACGACATCTCCCGCCGCCAAGCGGTCTACGCCGCGGTAGCGCGCCACGTCGATGAGCACGCCCCGGGTCACGATCGGACCCACGTTCTCGACGCCGAGCTTGGCCAACCCGTACGCGCCGTACATCTCACTCCCCGTGAACCCGTTGTAGTAGTAGTCCTCGCCCTCGAGGTGCACGCCGATGTGCCCCAACCCGTCGAACTGGGTCCCGACCTGACCGATCTCGCCCGAGAACATCTCGTCGTTGTAGACGATCGCGTTCGCGCCCAGCGGCCCGCCCGTGGGCGCCCCGGGCAGGGTGAGGCTGTAGTGTCGGTCCCCGAACAGGGGCATCCCCGACTCGTAGGTGCGCCCGAGCGAGTAGACGACCCCTTGCCGGATGAGCGCGGCCGCCTCCAGCACCTTGGCCGGTGTGATGCGGTTCACCGCGCCCCGCTGGTCCTCGGGCCCCCACTCGGAGGGCCACCAGCGGTCCGCCGCGGCCTGCCCCGCGAGGGACGGGACGGCCACGAGGAGCGCGATCGACGCCAGCCAGGCGGCCGCCGGGCGCCCGGGCGCCGAGGGGGCGCCGAGCGGACGTCGCGGCGGGGCCGGGTCCGGGGCGGAGATCGACGGGCGCGGGGTGCGATGTATCGGCTGCATGCTGTGCCTCCGGTGCGGGTGATGGAACGAATGATCGCACGCGGCCGGCGCGACGGGAATGGCGGTGAGGCCCGCCCCTATCGTAGGCTGGCCGGAGAAGCGGGCCGGGCGTCCGAAAGACTCGGAGGAGCGTGACATGAGCGAGCGCTGGCACGACCTGGGCGACGTGGAGAGGCTTGGGGAGCGCGATATCCAGACCGTCCAGGCGGGAGATTCCTCGATCGCGCTGACCTGCGTCGACGGCCGATTCTCGGCCATCTCGGGCGTGTGCAACCACGCCGGCGGCCCGCTGGGCGATGGCGCGCTCGACGGGGAGTACGTCGTGTGCCCGTGGCACCATTGGAAGTTCCACCGCGAGACGGGCGAGGGCGAGCCCGGCTTCGAGGAGGATCGGGTCCCGCGCTTCGATCTCAAGGTCGTGGACGGACGCCTGCTCATCGACCTCGACTCGGCCACGGAGCGCCACCGGAAGCCGCACGCGCCCCACCCGCTGGCCCGCCCGGTCGCGCCGCGCGAGGGCCCGCTGCGCGTGGCCGGCATCTCGACCACGGCGATGGACGCGGCCTATCCGCGCTATTCGACGTCCGACGCGCTTCTCGATGTGGCGATGGAAGAAGCGGGTGCGGACAGCCGCGAGACCCGGTTGCTGCGGCTCAACGATCTCCGCTTCCGCGCCTGCGAGGGCTACTACTCGAAGAGCGCGCACGCCTGCACGTGGCCGTGCTCGATCACCCAGATGGACCGCTCCGACGAGATGGAACAGGTCTACGAGGCGGTGGTGCACTGGGCCGACGTCATCCTCGTCTCGACCCCGATCCGTTGGGGGTCGGCGAGCGGCCTCTACTACAAGATGGCCGAGCGCCTCAACTGCGTGCAGAACCAGGTCACGATCGCCGATCGCGTGCTGATGAAGAACAAGGTGGCGGCGTTCATCATCACGGGAGGACAGGACAACGTGCAGGCGGTGGCGGGGCAGATGCTGACCTTCTTCGCCGAGCTGGGGTGCGTCTTCCCACAGTTCCCGTTCATCGGGCACAGCCGCGGGTGGACGGCCGAGGACATGGAGAACAACGTCGCCTACGTGCGGGCGGATGAGACGCTGCACGAGGGCGCGCGAGACCTCGTGCGCCGTGCCGTGGCGCTCGCGGCGACCCTGCGCGGGGCCGACGTATGCGCCGATCGGGTGGTCCGGTCGGGGCGCAAGGCCTCGGGCGGCGTGGCCCGCGCGCACCTGGATCCGGCGGCGGCCGCGCGCTAGGGGCGAACGGCGGGCTCATCGGCGCGACCGCACCCCGGCCGGCGTGGCGCGGTCGGCCGCGAACCGTCAGGGGTCCGGCGGCGGTCAGCCCTCCTCGGTGGCGCGCCCCGCGGCCCGTCCGCGCTGGCGCTCCAGCACGCGCCCGGGCTTCGCCTCGGTCGGGCGGCTCCCGTCGACGACGAACACCCCGTTCACCAGCACGTGCGTCATCCCCTCCTGGTACACGAACGGGTCGAGGTACGTGGCCCCGGTCCGGATCGTCTCGGGGTCGAAGACGACGATGTCGGCGAGCATCCCCTCCGCGATGCGCCCCCGGTCACCGAGCCCCAGGATCTGGGCGGGGAGGCCCGTGAGCGAGCGGATGGCGTGCGGCAGCGTGACCGTCCCGCGCTCCATCGCGAACTCCCGGATGAGCCGGCCGGAGGTGCCGAAGTAGCCCGGGTGGATGGAGCGGTCGGAGCGGATGTCGGGCCGGTCGGAGCCCCGATCGAGGCACACCGCCGTGTAGTCCTGGCGCATCCACTCCTCGATGTCGATCATGCCCACCGCCTTCGCCATCCACAGCACGCCGCCGGGCCGATCGAACCCGTTCATCTGGAGCCACACCGCGGTCTCGAAGTGGCTCTCTCCCCGCTCCCGCGCCAGCTCGTCGAGCGTCTTGCCGATAAGGGCCGGATCGGGAAAGTCGGTGATGAGGAGGTTCTCGGGCCCTCCCTGCCGCAGCATCTCGTACTCGGCGTCGCGGCGGATCATCTCGCGCGTCTCGGGATCCGCCAGCCGCGCCGCGAGGTTGGCGCGCATGTCGCCGTACACAACCGGCGGAAAGTCGTCCGCCATGCTCTGTCCCGGCACCTTCCCCTCGATGAGCGCCCAGCGAGGCATGAGCGTGACGTAGGCCGAGTAGCCCTCGTACGAGTGCATGTTGATGTACACCTGGTGGCCCCGTGACCACATCTCGTCGATGAGCTGGGTGGTGACGTGGCTCATCCCCCACTCGCGCGGTCCCTTCGGGTGGATGTGGTCGAACATCACCGGGATACCGGCCTCGCGGGCCACGTCCAGCACCTCCACCACCGCGTCCATCCAGCTCACGTGCCGCTGCGTGGGGTGGTCCATGTGCGACGGAAGCTGCCACTTCGGATAGCGACCCTGGCTGCGCATGTGCGCCTGGAAATGCCCCCCGTAGGGCGCCACCGCCTTGGCCAGCTCGATCACCTCCTCGGTCGAGCTGTAACGCATGGGGTTGTACTCGAGACCGGTCGATAGGCCGAATGCTCCAGCTTCCATCCCATTGCGCACCAACGACTTCATCTCTTCTATCTCATCCGGTGTGGCATACCGCATGACGTCCTCGGGGGCGGTCCCCATGACGAGGTTCCGGATGATGCCGTGGGGGACCAGCGGGGCCAGGTTGAGGGCGCTGCCCGCGGCTTCGAGCAGCTCGCGCTCCCGCTCCAGCGGCCACAGGGGCTCGTCGGCCCCGAAGTTGTAGCCGTCGGTGTTGATGACCGCGGTGGTGAACCCCTGGGTCGTGTAGTTCGGCACCGTGCCGAACCCCTCCAGGATGTCGGGCTCGATGTGCTCGTGCAGGGCGATGAAGCCCGGCGTCACGTATTTGCCGTCGGCGTCGATGACGCGGGCGGCCCGCGCCCCCGCGAGCTCGCCGACCGCCACGATCCGGTCGCCCCGGATGCCGACGTCCGCGTAGAAGAACGGGTTCCCCGAGCCATCCAGCACGCGACCGTTCGTGATGAGCACGTCGAACGGTCCCGCCGGGGCCTGTGCCGAAAGGGCGGATCCGGGACCCAGCGCGGAGAGCAGCGCGACCGCGAGCGGCAGGATCGTGTTGCGGCGGAGCATCGGGACCTCGAGAGTTCGGGTGACGGGGCGTCCGGCTCTCGGCAATCTGTCGGGCGTCGCGGGCGCGCGGAAGGCGGGCGCGTTCTGCCCGCGGGCCCGCGTCCGCCGGCCCGCGCCCGGCGTCCGCCGGCCGGCGTGCCTGGCTCCCCCTCGGCGCCCGGCGCCGGGACCGGCCGCATCGAACGCCCCGGCGGTCGGCGTTGGGTGGGAATAGCGGAAACAGCCGATCCACCCTAAACGTACGAGGTGTAGGGGGCACGGAGCCCGAGACCTTGGAGGCATCCGTCATGGCGGAGTTCGACAACCTCCCCGAGTTGTACACCCAGCGCGAGCTGGACAAGACGCGCCGGAGACAGCGCCTCATGGGCCGAATCGAGGGAGCCGGCGCGATCATCGTGGCCGGCACGGTGCTCAACTTCCTCGGTTGGATCCCCACCCTCCTCGTGCTGGGCCTGGCCGGATACGTCCTGTACCGCGTGCTCTCGAAGCCCGAGGGCGAAGCCGATTGATCTTCGAGATCTGGCGCCGCGACCGACCCCTCGCGGCGACGGGCACGCTCATGTTCGTCGCGCTGGCGGTCGTCCTCTTCCTCGCCTCCTTCGACCACCGCACCGTCCTCGGAATCAACGTCTGGCTGAAGCCTGCCAAGTTCCTCGTCTCGGTTGGTCTCTACGTCTGGACGCTTGCCTGGTTCATGCCCTACGTGACGGGACCTTCCTTGCTCAAGCGCCTGGTGAGCTGGGGCGTGTCCGCGGCGATGACGCTCGAGAACGCGTTGATCGTCATGCAGGGGGCGCGCGGAGTGCGCTCGCACTTCAACGTCGACACGCGGTTCGACGCCTCGGTGTTCGAACTCATGGGCGTGTTCATCGCGATCAACACGCTGCTGCTCGCCGTCTTCTTCGTGTTGCTGCTCACCCGGGCCTCGGGGGCGCTTCCGCGGCCCTACCTGTGGGCCGTGCGTATCGGCACGGCCCTCCTCCTCGCGGGCAGCGCGGAGGGAGCCGTGATGTTGAGCAACGGGGCCCACGCGGTGGGCGTGCCGGACGGCGGCGCGGGGCTCAGGTACCTCAATTTCAGCACGGAGGGCGGCGACCTTCGCGCGGCGC
>JBFIOX010000012.1:0-16704 GCA_041610455.1 Gemmatimonadota bacterium | reverse complement strand
CCGCCGCGCTCGGCGCGGCCTGCGCGCGCATCGAGGCCGTGCTGGACGGTGAGGGCTCGTTGCCACCCAACGCGCACGAGGCTTACGTGCAGGCGCTCCAGCGGGCGGGGCTCGACGGGACGCCGCTCGTCGAACGCTGGCGTGCCGCGGCCGAGACCGCCGTGCGGGAGCCCGTTGCGGTGGATCCGCCGTTCCAGGAGATCTCGTTCTACCCCGCCGAAGAGCCGACGGCGATGGGCTACGCGGTCGCGATCGAGCGCGGGCAGGCGCTGCGCGCCGTGTTGGCGCTGGAGCCGACCGACACGGTCGGCGTGTTCCTCGACGTGTTCGAGCGCGACGTGAGCGGCGTTCCGCGGCTCGTGGCCAGCGCGCCGGAGGGCGCGACGTACCTCGAGTTCGAGCCGCCCCGTGGCGGGACGTTCGTGCTCCGCGTACAGCCCGAGCTGCTGCGCTCCGTGCGCGTCAGGCTCACGCTGCTGCGCGCCGCGACGTTGGCCTTCCCCGTGTCGGATCGCGATGCGGATGCGATTCGCAGCCGCTTCGGTGATTCCCGCGAGGGGGGGCGCCGGCGCCACCACGGGGTCGACATCTTCGCGCCGCGCGGGACGCCGGTGCTCGCGGCCGCCGACGGCGTCGTTTCGAGGGTCGACAGCACGCGACTCGGGGGACTGGTCATCTGGCTCCGCGACGAGCGGCGCCATTCGCTCTACTACGCGCACCTCGATCGTCAGCTCGTGCGGCGCGGCGACCGGGTGCGGGCCGGCGATACGCTCGGTCTCGTGGGGAACACGGGGAACGCGCGGACGACCCCGCCGCACCTCCACTTCGGACTCTACCGCCGGGGCGAGGGGCCGATAGATCCGTACGCGTTCCTGCACCGGCCCCCCACTCGTCCTCCCCCCCTCCGGGCCGATTCCAGTTGGCTGGGCCGATGGGCCCGGCTGCGCATCGACACCCGCCGCGTCGGGTCGCCGCTCGCGGAGACGACGCGATTCGAGCGACACACCGTGGTGCGGGTGCTGGGGGCGGCGGGACGGGAGCTCCGCGTGCGGCTCCCGGACGGCGCGCTCGCCTCCCTTCGGGACGCAGAGCTCGAGCCGCTCCAGCGCCCCATCGCCGAGCTGGCTCTGCCCGAGGGGGCGCCGTTGCTGGCGCGCCCCGCCCTCGACGCGCCGCCGCGCGCCGAAGTGACCGAGCCGCGCGCCCTCGCCGTGCTCGGTCGCTTCGGCGGCTACAGCTTGGTGCGGGGTGCGTCCGGAGCCGAAGGCTGGGTGGCGGACGGTGGCCAAGGAGCGGTCTTCCGGCCCTGACCGCGCGCTGCTCTCCCGCATCGGTCTCCCCGCGCCACCTGACCGAAGACGCCGCATCCCCTCCCCGACGGCGATGCCCCCGGGGCATAGGCTTTGCTACCCCAGACCCGGTTGAGCCGGCGTTTTTCGGGGATTTCCGGGGTTGCACGGGCGGGCGACCGCGCCAAGCGGGTCGCGCCGCGGAGGGCCCGTGCGAATCGTGTGGCACCGGCGCAACACGGGAGGGGCGTCAGCGGAGGGAGAGCCGGCGGCGCCCGGGCGACCGGCGAGGTCTTCGACCTCGCGACTCACGAGCACTGAGGCATGACCGAACCACTCGACCAACCGAAACCGCGTCGGTACGCGCCGCTGCGCCCCGGTGACCACGTCGCCGTGCTGGGGGGTGGTCCCGCCGGGCTCACGGCGGCCTACGAGCTGGCGCGCGAGGGGGCCCGGGTCACCGTGCTCGAGGCGACGGACATGGTCGGGGGGATCTCGCGAACGGCCCGCTACGGGGGATTCCGCTTCGACATCGGGGGTCACCGCTTTTTCACCAAGATCCCCCCCGTGCAGCGGATGTGGGACGAGGTGCTCGGCGACGAGTTCCTCACCGTGCCCCGGCTGTCCCGCATCTACTACGACGGGAAATTCTTCGACTATCCGCTGAAGCCGATGAACGCGCTCTTCGGACTTGGGCCGTTCCGGGCCCTGTCGATCCTGGCGAGCTATCTGAAGGCGCACCTTCGCCCGACCCCCGTCGAGGAGAACTTCGAGCAGTGGGTGTCCAACCGCTTCGGGAAGAAGCTCTACGAGATCTTCTTCAAGACCTACACGGAGAAGGTGTGGGGCATCCCCTGCACCGAGATCCGCGCCGAATGGGCCGCCCAGCGCATCAAGGGGTTGTCCCTGGCGCGGGCCATCCTGTCGGCCGCCTCGCTCAACAAGCGCTCTACCAAGATCAAGACGCTCATCAACGAGTTCCGCTATCCGCGCCTGGGTCCGGGACAGATGTGGGAGCTGACGCGCGAGGCGATCGAGGCCGACGGGCACCGGGTGCTGATGGACCACCGCGTCGTGGGCGTGGAGGTAGAGCGCGACCAGGCCGCCGCCGTGGTTGCGGAGGGACCGGGCGGCGAAGTCCGAATCGCCGCGGATCACGTCATCTCTTCGCTCGACCTGCGCGAGCTGGTCCGCTGCCTGAGGCCCGCCGCGCCGGAAGACGTGCGCGCGGCCGGCGAGGGTTTGCGCTACCGCGATTTCGTGGTCGTCGCCCTCATCATCGACGAGCCCGAGCTGTTCCCGGACAACTGGATCTACATCCACTCCGAAGGCGTGAAAGTGGGGCGGATCCAGAATTTCGGGAACTGGAGCCCGCACATGCTCGCCGATCCCGCAAAATCCTGTCTCGGCATGGAGTACTTCTGCTTCGAAGGCGATGGGCTCTGGTCCAGCGGCGATGAGGCGCTGATCGCGCTGGCCACGCGCGAAATCGGCGAGCTCGGATTGGCCGATCCCGCCGCGGTGGTAGACGGGGCCGTCGTGCGCATGCCCAAGGCGTACCCGATCTACGACGCGGACTACCGGGATCACCTGGAGGTCATCCGCGGACACATCGACCCGATCGTGAATCTGCATCCGGTGGGGCGCAACGGGATGCACAAGTACAACAACCAGGATCATTCGATGTTGACGTCGATGATGACCGTGTGGAACATGCTGGGCGCCGAGCACGACATCTGGTCGGTCAACACGGACTTCGAGTACCACGAGGAGCAACGCCTCGAGCGACCCGAAGCTCCGACCGCGCGCGAGCGCGCGGTGGCCACCGGCGCCTGAGGACGGACGGGAGCGGCGACGTGCGGATCGGGGTCGATGCGTGCTGCTGGGCCAACGGGCGGGGATACGGGCGCTTCACGCGCGAGCTGCTTCGTGCGATGGTGCGCAGGTCCTCCGAGGACGAGTTCCTGTTGTTCGTGGACGACCTCGCCCTGGCCCGGCTCGATCTCGAGGCGGAAAACGTCGAGATCGTGCACGTCCCCCAGCGCGAGTCACCGACCCGCGCCGCCAGAGCCAACGGAAGCCGGCGCTTGACCGACATGCTCCGGCTCACCCGCGCCGTTGCCGCTCGCCGTCCCGAAGTCTTCTTCTCGCCGTCCGTCTACAGCTACTTTCCGCTGCCGCTGGGGCAGCGGGCGGTCGTGGCCATCCACGACGTGATCGCCGAGCAGCACCCGCACCTCACGCTGCCGACTCTCCGCGCCCGGGTCTTCTGGCGCCTCAAGGTGGGCCTCGCCCTCCGACAGGCGGCCATCATCCTGACCGTGTCGGACTTCTCGGCGCGGGCCATCCGCGAGCTGCTCGGCGTGCCGGCTTCACGCATTCGGGTGGCCGGAGAGGCCCCGGCGGACATCTATCGGCCGAGCGCGCCCGAGGAGGTCGCCGATGCGGCGCGCCGCCTGGGACTGCGCAACGGGGCCCGCTGGTTCGTCTACGTGGGGGGATTCAACCCCCACAAGCGGGTGGAATCCATCGTCCAGGCGCACGCCCGGGTGGTGCGAGAGGAAGGCGACGATGCCCCGTTCCTGCTCCTCGTGGGCGACCCGGATTCCGATACGTTCCACAAGAACGTGGATCGCATTCGCGACAAGATCGATGCGGCCGGGACCGGCGAGCGCATCATCTGGACGGGGTTCGTGCCCGACGCGGACCTGAGGCATCTCCACTCGGGCGCCCTGGCGCTCGTGCTGCCCTCCGAACAAGAGGGATTCGGGCTGCCGGCCGTAGAGGCGGCCGCGTGTGGCACCCCGGTCATCGCAACGACGCACAGCCCGCTGCCCGATCTCCTTCAGGGTGGAGGGATCTTCGTGTCGCCGGGAGATGACGACACGCTGGAAGGGGCGCTCAGGCTCCTGTCCAAGAACCGCCCCCTGCGCGATGAGATGGGCCGCCGGGCACTGCAGGGCGCGCGGTCCCTGAGCTGGGACCGAGGAGCGGAGGCTGCGCTCGCCGCGCTTCGGGAGGCGTCGTCGTGAGCGGCCGCCCGCTCCGAATCGCGATGCTCACCACGTTCTATCCGCCGTACAACTTCGGCGGGGACGGGATCGGCATCCAGCGACTGTCGCGGGCGCTCGCGCGGCGTGGCCACCGGGTGACGGTGATTCACGACCTCGATGCGTTCGACCTCCTGCACCGCGGAGCCGAGCCCGAGCCCACCGAGGAGCCCGACGGTATCGAGGTGATCGGGCTGCGCAGCGGCGTAGGCGCGTTGTCGCCCCTGCTCACGCAACAGCTCGGTCGTCCGGTGCTGAACGGGCGGCGGATCGAGCGCCTGCTGGATGAGGGGGGCTTCGACGTCATCCAATACAACAACATCTCCCTCGTGGGCGGGCCGGGTCTGTTGGCCCTGGGGCGGGCGCTCAAGGTCTTCGAGGCACACGAGCACTGGCTCGTCTGCCCGTCGCACGTGCTGTGGCGGCACGGACGCGAGCTGTGCACGGGGCGCGAGTGCCTCCGCTGCGTGCTCACCTACCGACGCCCGCCGCAGGTGTGGCGCTACACGGGGCTCCTCGAGCGCCACCTCGACGAGATCGACGTGTTCATCGCGAAGAGCGAGTTCAGCCGCGCCAAGCACCGCGAGTTCGGCTTCCCGCGGGACATGGACGTGCTCCCCTACTTCCTGCCCGACCCGTCGACGCAGGCCCGAGCGCCCTCCGCCGCGACCGGCGGTTCGCGTCCGGTCCCCGCGTCCGGCGGGCCGGCGGGGTCGTCGACTGCGGGCGGAGGGCGCCCGCACGATCGCCCGTACTTCCTGTTCGTGGGGCGGCTCGAGCGCATCAAGGGGCTGGACGACGTCATCCCGGTGTTCGAGGGCTACGAGGGCGCCGACCTCCTCATCGCCGGCGATGGGACCTACCGCGCATCGCTCGAACGCCTGGCCGGCGGCAACCCGCGCGTCCGCTTTCTCGGGCGCGTCGACTCCGAGGCGTTGGCCCGGTACTACGAGGCCGCCATCGCCCTCGTCGTCCCGTCGATATGCTACGAGACCTTCGGGATCATCCTCATCGAGGCGTTCCGCCAGCGCACGCCGGTGATCGCGCGCCGTCTGGGTCCGTTTCCCGAGATCGTCGAGGTGAGCGGCGGCGGAGAGCTGTTCGACAACCAGGGCGAGCTGCTCGCCGCGATGGAGCGGATGCGGAGCGATGACGCTCACCGGGAGCGCTGCGCCGCGGCCGGCCAGCGCGCCTTCGCGGAACGCTGGTGCGAGAGCGCGGTCGTCCCGCGCTATCTGGATCTCCTGCGCGGGGCCGCCGAGAGGCGCGGGCATCCCGAGATCGCGCGCGTCATTCACGAGGCGGCCTGAGGAGGCGGGGACGTGAAAGTACTGATTACGGGAGGCGCCGGCTTCATCGGTTCGCACCTGGCGGAGCGCCTCATCGGCAGCGGGCACACGGTCGTCGCGCTCGATGACCTGTCGACCGGCGCGATGGAGAACATCGACGCGCTCATCGGCCGCCCCGGCTTCGAGTACCGCGTCGGCTCGGTCACAGACGCGCCGCTCGTGGGCGAGCTGGTCGATCGCAGCGACGTCACGGTCCATCTGGCGGCGGCCGTCGGCGTGCGGCTCATCGTCGAGCAACCGGTCCACACGATCGAGACCAACGTCCACGGCACGGAGGTCGTCCTCAGAGCGGTGGCCCGCAAGCGGAAGAGAATCCTGCTCGCCTCGACCTCGGAAGTGTACGGGAAGGGCGAACGGGTGCCGTTCTCGGAGGAGGACGACATCGTGTTGGGAGCGACGACCCACGCGCGCTGGTCGTACGCCTGCTCGAAGGCGCTGGACGAGTGGTTGGGGCTCGCCTATCACCGCGACAAGGGTGTCCCCGTCACCGTCTTCCGGCTGTTCAACACGGTGGGTCCGCGTCAAACGGGACGGTACGGCATGGTGCTCCCGACGTTCGCCGCGCAGGCGGTAGAGGGGGTGCCGATCACCGTCTACGGGAGCGGCGAGCAGACGCGCTGCTTCTGCCACGTCAGGGATGTCGTTCGCGCGATCGAGGGCCTCATGACGACCGCGGACACGGCCGGCGAGGTGTTCAACATCGGGTCGGATCGCGAGGTGACGATCAACGAGCTGGCCGAATTGGTGCGGTCGGAGGCGAAGAGCGCCTCGCCGATCGTGCACGTGCCGTACGACGAGGCCTACACGGAGGGGTTCGAGGACATGCAGCGGCGCGTGCCCGACGTGTCCAAGCTGGAGCGCACGCTGGGGTACAAGCCGGACACGCCGTTGGAGCAGATCGTGGCCGACGTGGTCGCCGAGCAACGCGCTCGGTTGGCGACCGCGTGACGACGAAGGAAACGGAGCCCATGCGGGCGATCTTGACGTATCATTCGATCGATGATTCGCATTCGGTCATCTCGATCGACGAGCGTACCTTTCGGCAGCACGCCGACTGGCTGGCCGGCGGAGCGGTGCGGGTGGTGAGCGTGGACGAGCTGCTCGGGTTGGACGACGAGGATGCGGTGGCCCTCACGTTCGACGATGCCTTCACCAACTTCGCCGAGGTGGCCTGGCCGATTCTGCGCGAGCGTGGGCTGCCGGTCACGCTGTTCGTGGTGTCGGGACGGGCCGGCCGCGACAACGCGTGGGGAGGTCGCCCCCCTTCCGGTATCCCGCAGCTCCCGCTCCTGGGCTGGCGGGCGCTCGGCCGGCTGCGGGACGAGGGGGTGGAGATCGGCTCGCACGGCGCCACCCACGCCCCGCTCGATTCGCTCGATCCCGAGGGGCTCGAGAGCGAGATCGCGGGGTCCGCTTCCGCCATCGAGCGCGAGCTGGGCGCCGCTCCGGGAGGATTCGCCTACCCGTACGGGCGCGTAGGGCAGGAGGCGGAGCGGCTGGTGGCGGAAAGCTACGACTGGGCCTGTACGACCGAGCTCGCGCCGCTGGGCAGCGGCGAGCCGCCACATCGCCTGCCGCGCCTGGACGCCTACTACTTGCGGCGGCCGGGCCGACTGGCCGAGTGGGGGACCCCGCGCTTCCGGGCGTGGCTGGCGGTGCGCAGGGCGGCCCGCCGCGCCCGCACCCTGTTGGCGCAGGGAGCGCCGGCATGACCGACGCGGCGATCGCTCCGGCGGGTCGCGGCTCGCTTCGGGACTCGCATCCGACCTCCGCGGTCCGGCTCTCGGTGGTGATGCCGGCCCACCGCGGCGGCCCGGATCTGAGGCGCAGCATCGAGGCCCTCCTCGACAGCGACCTGGACCGAGCTCGCTGGGAGCTGATCGTGGCGGTCGACGGAGACGCCATGCGCGCGGATCCCTCGGACGCGGCCCCCATCGCGCTCGAGCACGCCGACGTCGTCGTCCGACTTCCCGGCAAGGCCCGGGGGCCCTCGTACGTCCGCAACCGGGGGGCCGAGGTGGCCCGTGGCGATATCCTCGTCTTCGTCGATTCGGACGTGTGCGTGCACCCCGACACGCTTCGTCGGTTCCTCGAGCTGTTCGATCGCGAGCCGGATCTCATGGCCGCCTTCGGCACGTACGACGATCGCCCCGCGGCGCCCGATGCGGTCTCCAAATACCGGAACCTGCTTCATCACTACGTGCACATGACGAACGCGGGACCGGCCGAGACGTTCTGGGCCGGGTGCGGCGCCATCCGGACCGAGACGTTCCACGAGATCGGCATGTACGACGAGTGGCACTTCTCGAGTCCCCAGATCGAGGACATCGAGCTGGGTCGCCGACTGCGGCGCAACGGCCACCGGATCGTGCTCGATGACACCATCCAGGCCTGCCATCTCAAGCAGTGGACCCTCGCATCCGTCGTCCTCACCGATCTCAAGAGCCGCGGCGTCCCGTGGAGCCGACTCCTGCTGCACGAGGGGCCCAGTCCCGGGGCCATGACGCTGAACATCAGCCCCAAGCACCGGATCTGCGTGGCGCTCACCGCGGTGATCTTCGGCGTCCTGCCCGCTGCCGCGGTGTTCCGCGCCTGGTGGCCGCTGGCGGTCAGCGCCTCGTGCGCGCTCGGGGTGCTCGCGCTCAACGCCGGCTTCTACCGCCTGTTGTGGCGGGTAGCGGGACTCCGCGTCGCGGTCGCGGCTGTCCCGCTGCTGATCCTCTTCTATCTGGCCAACGGGCTCTCGGCCATCTCCGGTTGGCTGATCTACTCGCTGGTGGGGGCGCCGCTGCCGCCGCCCGACGTGATGGCGTTCGAAGAGGTGGGGGTGGAGACCTGGCCTCCCGTTCCAAAGCGCCCCAAAGAGAGCGTGTGGTATGAGCACGGGGTTTGAGCCGAGCCCGCCGACCTCCGAGCTTGCGGACCTGCCGCCGCGGCTCTCGCTGGCCTTCGCGCCCCTGCACAAGCGCGCCATGGGCACGGCGTTCGGGGTCATCGGTGGGTTGGGCGTGGCGACGCTGACCGCGTTCCACCTGGTGTTCTTGGGAGGCGAGCCCTATCCCGTGGAGCTGCTCGCGCAGTATTTCGCCGGCTACCGGGTCAGCTGGGCCGGCGTCGCGGTGGGGGCCTTCTGGGGCTTCTTGACGTTGTTCGTGTTCGGCTGGTTCGCGGCGTTCCTGAGGAATCTCGTCCTGGCGACGTTGCTGTTCGTGGCGCGAACTCGCGCGGAGCTCGCGCAAACGAGGGATTTCCTCGATCACATATGAGACGAGGACGGGTGGCATGAGCGACAACCCGAACGAGATCCCGCCGGAGCGCGTGGAGGCCGCCCTGCTGCGGCTCAACGCCCGAGCGTGGGGGATCACGGTGGGCCTCCTCTTCGGGGGCGGCCTGTTTCTGGCCACCTTGATTCTGGTTCTGAAGGGCGGTCCCACGGTCGGCCAACACCTCGGCCTCCTGGCCAGCTACTTTCCGGGCTACCGGGTATCCGTGCTCGGCAGCTTCATCGGGTTCGTGTACGGGTTCGTGTTGGGGTACGGGATCGGGCGCGTCGTGGGCTCGGTCTACAACCGCCTGGTTGGGTGAGGGGCGGGCCGCCGGGCGGGTTGATTGGTTGGCCGCCTGGTGAGACGATGAGCGGGCCGCTTGATGCGATCACGAGCGGGCTGCGTGAGACCCGCCCGCCGCAGTTCGGTCCGCGGAACGGAGGTTCGGCCTCCATCTTGCAAACCGTCGCGGCCCAGCCCGGGAGGCTCGCGATGTACATAGGTCCCGAAACCCTGATGCCGCTGGCGTCCATCCTGGCCGCCGTGACGGGGTTCGTCATGTTGTTCTGGAAGAAGACCGTCGGCCTGGCGAAGGCCGGCGTCGGGCTGGTGTCTCGCACCTTCGGCAGGCTGTTCAGCCGCTCCTGAGCCCAGCGCGGCGATCTAGACCGCCGCCACCTCGGGCACCCCGTAGAACTCGCGGCATGCCGCCACCACGTGACGCTGCTGGGCCTCGCTGATCTCGGGGTACATGGGCAGGGCCAACGTCTCGCGCGCGGCCCGCTCCGACTCCGGCAAATCGCCCGGGCCGAGGCCGAGGCCCGAAAAACAACGCTGCAGGTGAAGAGGCAGCGGGTAATAGATGGCCGTGGCCACCCCGCGCGTCTCCAGATGGCTGCGCAGCTCGTCGCGCCGTTCGGCGCGGATGACGAACTGATTGTACGAGTGGCCTTCCACGTGCTCCGGAAGCGCCACGGGCAGCTCGTCCGCGCGATCGGCGAACAGCTCGCGATAGCGCGCGGCGGCCCGCGCCCGCCCGGCGAGCGCGGCGTCCAACCGCGTGAGCTTGACGCGCAGCACCGCCGCCTGGAGCGCATCGAGCCGGAAGTTGCCGCCGACCACCTCGTGATGGTACTTGGGCTCCGCCCCGTGCTCGCGCAGCACCCGCAGGCGTCGGGCCGAGTCGTCGTCGTCGCACACGACCATCCCGGCGTCGCCCAAGCCGCCGAGGTTCTTGCTCGGAAAGAAGGAGAGACAGGCCGCATCGGCCAGGGACCCCACAGGCCGCCCGTCGAGCGCCCGGGCGCCCAGCGCCTGCGCCGCGTCCTCGATGACGGGAACCCCGCGCGCCCGCGCCGCCGTCACGATCGGCTCCATGTCGGCGCAGCGGCCGAACAGGTGGACCGGGATGATGGCGCGGGTCCGCGGTCCGATGGCGGCGATGGCGGCCGCCGGGTCGAGGTTGAAGCTCTGCGGCTCGATGTCGACGAGGATCGGGGTAGCCCCCAGGCGCGCGATGGCCCCCGCGGTCGCGAAGAACGTGTAGGCGCTGGTCACGACTTCGTCGCCGGGCCCGATCTCGAGGCCCATGAGCGCCACCAGGAGGGCGTCCGTGCCCGAAGAGACGCCGACGCCGAACCGCACGCCGCACAGCTCGGCGATCTCCCGCTCCAGCGCCTCGACCTCCGGCCCCATGATGTAGCGTTGCGACTCGAAGACGCGGACCAGGGCCTCGCGGATCTCCTCGCGCAGCGGCTCGTGATGCGCGGCCAGATCGACGAGCGGCACCCTCACGGGCCGGCGCGGGCGCGGCGCAGCTCGCCGGGGACCGGCTCGAGGCCTTCCGTGAAGCGGCCGCTCTTGCGGTACGTCGATCCGCACGCGGCACAGGTGCCGACCGTGTGCAGCCGGTCGAACGCGATGCGCTCCCCGCAGCGACACATCCAGCCCACCAGGCGGGCGGGATTCCCCACCACCAGCGCGTGATCGGGGACGTCGCGGAGCACCACGGCGCCCGCCCCCACGAAGGCGTAACGGCCGATGGTCACGCCGCAGACGATGGTGCAGTTCGCGCCCAGCGACGCGCCCTCACGCACGAGCGTCGGACGCAACTCGCTCATGCGCGACACTTCGCTGCGCGGGTTGTACACGTTGGTGAACACGGCGGAGGGTCCCACGAACACGTGATCCTCGAGCGTGACGCCCTCGTACACCGAGACGTTGTTCTGGATCTTCACGTGATCGCCGACCGTCACGCCGGGTCCGACCATGACGTTCTGCCCGAGCGAGCAGCCCGTGCCCACGCGCGTGTCGCGCAGCACGTGCGAGAAATGCCAGATTCGCGTGCCGGGGCCGACCTCGGCGCCGGGGTCGATGACCGCCGTCGGGTGGACGAAGGCCGTTTCCGTCGCCCCGTTCGACGATCGGGTCCCGCCGTCGGCACCGGCCGTCGACGCCGCGAGGTCGCCGGCCGCCGGTCCAGACGCCGGGAGCGCCGGTGTAGACGCCGGGACCGCCGTCGACGCCAAGTGCGCCTGACAAGCCTCGAGGACCGACAACACCCGCAGGGCCTCCCGGCCGTCTGTGTGTGGGCGGGCCCGGCGCTCGATGCACTCGAGGAAGTGCTCGAGCTCCAGCCGGAGCGGCTCCGCATTCTCGACCTCGACGGGCTCGGCGTCGCCCCGGCGAGGGAGAGGGAACCGCTGCTTCCATTCGATCGAATACGGGTAGAGCAGGAGCTTGTGCTCCGGGTCGGTGTCGTCGAACACGGCCATCTTCCGATCCCCCACCACCACCAGCTTCTGTTCCTTGAAGGGGTGCAGCCAGGAGACGAAGATGTGGGCCCGCACGCCGCTCTTGAAAGAGAGCACGCTGACCGTCACATCGGCGACGTCGTCGTTGAGGAAAGCGCCGCCCCGCGCCTCCACGGCGCTCGGCTCCTCTTCCAACAGCCCGAGGATGACCGACACGTCGTGCGGCGCGAACGACCACAGGATGTTCTCCTCGCGACGAAAGCGCCCGAGGTTGAGCCGGTTGGAATACACGTACTGGATCCGTCCGAGCTCGCCGTCGTCGACGAGCTCCTTCAGGTGACGGATCGCGGGGTGGTACCAGAGCAGATGACCCACCATGAGGATCCGCTCGGAGCGCTCCGCGAACTCCACCAGTCGCCGGCCTTCCTCGACCGAGAGACAGAGCGGCTTCTCGACGAAGACATCCTTGCCCGCCAGGAGCGCTCGCCGGACCAGCTCGCCGTGCGTGGCGGAGGGGGTCGCGATCGCCACGGCGTCCATCTCGCCATCGCCGAGCAGTGCTTCGAAGGCGGCGTGGGGCACGTCGGGATGGACCTCGGCCATGTCGGCGAGGCGTGCCGCATCGGTGTCGCAAATCGCCGCCAGCGCGCCCAGCTCGGCGAGGTTGCGGGCGATGTTCCGCCCCCACGCGCCGACGCCGACGCACGCGACTCTCGGGCGATCGATTCGCCCCATGCTCCCTCCGCGCTCCAACGGCCGATACGGGCCCTCCGACGCGCCTCGCGCGGCGAAGGGCCACCATCCCACGCCGATGTGAGCAAAAACGGCGCCGCGCCGACCCATGGGGACCCGGGTGGCGATGTGGCGCTAGGCCCCGTCCAGCCCGCCACTTGCGCCCCGCGCGGCCCTCGCCGCGATCGGAAGTGTTGGACCCGGGCAACGATCCGGAGGCCGAGGCCCGCCCCGGCACCGGCCCTGTCGGCCGGCTCGACGCGACATCCCGGGCCCCTCCGTCACCGCGACGCGCCGATCGGCACGGTGGCGAGGCCCCACGCGGCGGCCCGGTACTTGAAGACAAAAGGCAGATTTGGTGGCGATCCGACCCGTACGGGCGCGGGACGGCGAGAGGAGCACGGCCTGCGATGATCTACATCCTGTTGCCGGCCTACAACGAGGAGGCCGCGCTCGAACCGCTGTTGGAGAAGGTCGACGCGCGTATGCGCGAGGCCGATTACGTCTATCGCGTGGTCGTGGTGGACGACGGGAGTCGCGATGGGACGGCGCAGGCGCTCGCGGCCCTCTCGTCGCGCTTCCCGATCCACGTCATCACGCACAAGTACAACCGTGGGCTCGGGGAGACCGCCCGTGATGGATTCGAGTACATCGCCGGGATCGCGAAGCCCGAAGACGTCGTCATCCGGATGGATTGCGACGATACGCACGATCCGCGCTACATCCCGGCGATGATCGAGAGGCTCAACGAGGGCTACGAGATCGTCACGACATCCCGTTACGCGCGGGGCGGCGGTCAAGTCGGCGTCAGCGCCTATCGCCGGTTCGTGAGCCGCTGCGCGAACCTCCTGCTCAAGGTGTGCTTCCCGATCGACGGGATCCGCGAGTACACGTGCGGCTATCGCGCCTACCGCGTGTCGTTCCTCCAGGATGCGCTCGCCATCTTCGGTAACCGTTTCATCGACCTGAAGGGGATGGGCTTCACCGGCACGGTCGAGAAGATGATCAAGGCGCGGCTCATGAAGGCCCGCGTGGGCTCGGTGCCGTTCACCCTGCGCTACGACCGCAAGCCCGGCCACAGCAAGGTCGTCACGAGCATCACGACCCTGGGCTATCTCGTGCTCATCGCGAAGTACATCGCCTTTTGGGGGGACGTCGGGCGCGAGTGGAAGCGCCGCATCGAGGCGCGCTACGCCGTTGCCTACGACGAGCGCGGCGAGCTGCGCAGCGGGCCGGTGAGCGTCCGCTGATGTGCGGCATCGCGGGGATCGTCAACCACGATCCCGACCGACCCGTGGAAGCGGCCCGCGTGGGCGCGATGATGGCGGCGCTGCACCATCGCGGACCCGACGACGAAGGGGTCCACTTCGAAGGTCCCGTCGGCTTGGGCTTCAAGCGGCTCTCGATCATCGATCTCGCTTCGGGGAACCAACCGATGTGCAACGAGGACGGGAGCGTGTGGATCGTCTTCAACGGCGAGATCTACAACTATCTCGAGCTGCGCCGCGATCTGGCGAGGCAGCACGTCTTCCGCTCGCACTCCGATACCGAGGTCATCCTCCACCTGTACGAGGACCTGGGCCCCGACTGCCTGGAGCGCCTGAACGGGATGTTCGCGTTCGCGATCTGGGACCGCCGCCGCGGCCGGCTCTTCGCCGCCCGCGACCGCCTCGGCATCAAGCCCTTCTATTGGCACGCGTCACCCAGGGGCTTCGCCTTCGCGAGCGAGCCCAAGGCGCTGTTCGCCGGGGGCGTGGTGGAGCCGCGCCCCGATCACGCGGGACTCGAGCAATACATCGCGTTCCAGTTCTGCCTGGGCGATCGGACCATGTTCGAGGAGGTGCGGCGGCTCGAGCCGGGTCACTACCTGACCTATCGACCCGGCAGCGACAGCGCTCCGACCGTGTCCCGCTACTGGGGTCTGGGGCACGAGATCGACGACCAGCACAGCGAGGAGTGGTTCGCCGACCAGCTGCTGGTCCTGCTCCAGGATTCCGTCCGGCTCCAGCTGCGCAGCGACGTACCGGTCGGCGCGCATCTCTCCGGGGGAATCGACAGCTCGACGGTGGCGTGCCTCGCCTCGCGGGTGTACGACGGGCAGTTCAGGACTTTCACCGGAGGCTTTCGCGAGGGCCCGCGCTACGACGAGACCGGCTACGCGCGCATCGTGGCGAACCACATGGGCTCGGAGCATTTCGAGGTGTGGCCCACCGCCCAGCAGTTCGCCGAGGTGCTGCCGCGCCTCGTGTACATGATGGACGAGCCCGCGGCGGGACCCGGCCTGTTCCCGCAGTACGCCGTCTCGAAGCTGGCCAGCGAGCACGTGAAAGTGGTGCTGGGAGGGCAGGGCGGAGACGAGATCTTCGGCGGTTACGCGCGGTACCTGGTCGCCTATCTGGAGCAATGCCTCAAGGGCGCCATCTACGGCACGCAGGAGGACGGCCGGTACGTCGTCACCTGGGAGAACATCGCGCCCAACCTGCCGCTGCTGCGCGAGTATCGCCCACTGCTCCAGGCGTTTTGGCGGGAGGGGCTGTTCGAAGACATGGATGCCCGCTATTTCCGGCTCGTGAACCGTGCCTCATGCGCAGAATCGGTCATCTCGGCGGACGTGTGGACCGCGGACAGCCGCGCGCGGACGTTCGGCGCCTTCCAGGAGGTCTTCGGCGGTGACGCCCCGCAAAGCTACTTCTGCAAGATGACGAACTTCGACCTGGAGACGCAGCTCCCGGCGCTGCTCCAGGTGGAGGATCGCATGAGCATGGCGGTGTCGCTCGAGTCGCGCGTTCCGCTGCTCGATCACCGCATCGTCGAGCTGGTCACGCGCATGCCGCCGCCCGTCCGCTTCCGTGGGGGCGACACCAAGCGCGTGTTCCGAGACGCGGTGCAGCATCTGTTGCCCCGCGAGATCTACGAGCGGCGGGACAAGATGGGGTTTCCGGTTCCGCTTGCGGAGTGGTACGCGGGCCCGCTGCGCGACTTCGTGTCCGACATCCTGCTCGGCCAGCGGGCGCGTCAGCGGGGCGTATTCGATGTGGACGGCGTAGAGCGCGCCATCGGGACCGAGGGGCGATTCGGCCGCGACGTGTGGGGCCTCCTGTGCCTCGAGCTTTGGTTCCGGACGTTCATCGACGGCGACGCGTTTCGGCCGGGGGGCGAGGTGGGTCGTGCGACCGAGGTGACGATTCGTTGAGTTATCCCACGGAGGCCCCGGCGTCTGGACGCCGGTGGCGGACGATCGGCTTCGGAGCGCTGAGACTCGGCATCGGGGTGGCGCTCCTCGCCACGCTCGCCGCCACCGGGGCGCTGAATTGGTCCGCGCTCGGAGGTCTGCTCCGCGAATGGCGCTTCACGCTGGCCGCGGCGGTCCTGGTCACCACGGCGACCAGCACCACGGCGTGGCGGCTGTGTCTCCTCTTGCGGCCGCGCGGCTTCGATCTCGGGCTCGGCGCCTCCGTGCGACTCACGCTGATCGGCGTCTTCTTCAACGTCGCCATGCCGGGGAGCAGCGGAGGGGACCTTGTGCGCATCTATTACGCGGCGAAAGGGAACGAAGGGCGCCGAGCCGAGATCGTCACCATTCTGCTGCTCGACCGCGTCATCGGGCTGCTCGCCCTCCTGCTCTACCCGGTGTTGTTGGCGCCGCTGTATCTGCCCTTGTTGGCCGGTAACGCGGCACTGCGCGGCGTGGTGCTCACGTCGGCCGGACTGGTGGCCGCGCTGGCGCTGAGCGTGTGGTTGCTGCTGGGCAAGGGGGCGGGGCGCGCCGTCATCTCGCGCCTCCTCGATCGGGTTCCAGGGGGAGCGTTGGTGCGCCGCGCCGTCGGCACGCTGCGGGGATACGGCGAGGACAAGCGGCCCCTGTGGAAGGCGCTGGCCGTGTCCTTCGCGGCGCACGGCCTCGGCGTCATGGGCTTCGTCCTCCTGGCTCGCGCCACGGTCAGCGCCGGGCTGGAGTGGAGCCTCTTCGTCATCGTGCCGATCGGGCTCGTGGTAAACACCATCCCGCTCACCCCGGGCGGCTTGGGCGTGGGGGAGGCCGCCTTCGCCGTGCTCTTCGGGATCGCGGGGCTGCAGGGGGGACCGGAGGTCCTCATCTCGTGGCGTCTCGTCACCATCGTGGTCGGTCTGGCGGGCCTGGCCTTCTATCTCCAGGGACGGCGCCAGTTCGTGACGGCGCGCCGCCTCGCGTCGGCGCCCGCCGCCGGCTCGGCGGGCGGGACGCCGGAGCCGTCGCGCCCGCCGGTCTCCGGCGAGGGTGGCGT
>JBFIOX010000011.1:0-18230 GCA_041610455.1 Gemmatimonadota bacterium | reverse complement strand
GGCGATTCGCTGCTCAAGGCCTGGCAGGCCACGGACGGCGAGAACGGGCTCGCCCTGGTCGTCGAGGGCCCGGCCTCCCGTCTGCGCCTGCAGCAGTTGTTGCTCCGCTACGAGGCGCTCCTCGTGGGGCGCACGGTGCCGGTCAGCCAGTCCCAGACGGCCGCCCCGCGCACCTTCATCTCCGACCCGGGCGGGCCGCCCGCGGGGCTGCCTCTGCGCGTGGGAGGACTTCCCGCCTCCCGCTTCTACGTCGATTTCCTGGTCCCGAGCAGCGTGGGCGGGATCTCGGTCGAGGGGGCCACCATCAACCACGCCGAGCTGATCTTCCGCCCGCTCGCGGCCCCGGCGGCGCCCTTCGCGCTGGGCGAGGTCCTGACGGGACGGCAGATCACGCTGCTGGGCGACCCGTTCACGCTGGGGGTCAAGACCCCCATCGGGACGTCCCCGCTCGCGCCCACGGCCCTGGTGCCCGATTCGCTCGCGGCCGGCGTGCCGCTGCGCATCGACATCACCCTGCTGGTCGCGCGGGCCGCGGCCGACCCGGCCCGCCGCATCCGCATCGGCCTGCGCGGAGATCCGGATGCCCAGAGCCTCGGATTCTGGGAGTTCGGATCGGCCGAGGGCCCTGCGGCCACGCGCCCGCAGCTTCGCATCATCTTCAGCCCCCCGCCCGAGTTCCGGGTCCCGTGAGCGCCACGCCTCCGGCTCGTCGCGCCGCCCTCGGGGCGCTGCTGCTCGCCGCCTGCGCCGTCGGGGCCGAGGCGCAGGCTCCGATCACCGCGGTGGGACTCGGGTACCGCGTCGACCCCATCGACGGCCGCGCCGCGGCCCTGGGCGGCACCGGGATCGGTCTCCTGGGCGGCTCGTTCAGCATCCGCAACCCCGCCGATCTCACCCAGCACGAGCACCCGGGCTTCGGGCTCTCGTTCTCGGGCGAGTCTGTGACGCTGCGTAGCGACGGCGGGGATCTCGACACCGGACGCGAGCGCTTCACCACCATCCGGGCCCTCGTCCCGTTCTCGGATTGGGCGGCCAGCGTGGCGTTCGGGGGCGCCTTCGACCAGGACTGGGCCGCTCGCTTCCGCGACACCCTGCTGCTGGCCGACGGGCGCGTGCCGTTCGAAGAGGCGCGTGAGCACGACGGCGGGATCAGCGCCATCGACGTGTCGCTGGCGCGCCGGTTCGGCGCGCTGTCGGTGGGGATCTCGGGGCAGCGCCTGACGGGGTCGCTGCGTCAGAGCTTCGTGCGCACGTTCGAGGCGCCGCTCGACGGGGCGCCCGCGCTGGCCAACACCGCCGGTGCCCAGTCGGTCTCGTACGGGGCGTGGCGCCTCCGCGGGGGTGCGACGCTCGCGGTGGGCGAGCGACTGCTGTTCAGCGCCGTGGTCGGCCACGGCGGCAAGCTCGAGGCCGAGTCCACCGACAGCGTGGTCGTGCTCGCCGAGGTCGATCTTCCCACCACCTTCGAGGCGGGGGCGAGCGCGCGGCTCACCGATCGCGTGCTGGTGACGGCGGCGGGCGGATGGGTCGGCTGGGCCGTGGCCGGCGACCTCAGTGACGCGTCGTCGCACGACGTCACGTGGTACGGCGGCGGGGTCGAGTACGACGGGCTGTCGCTGCTCGGCGGCGAGCTCCCCGTGCGCCTCGGCGCCCGCCGCGCCGACCTGCCGTTCAGCATGGGTTCCGAGCCCATCGGCGAGCGGGCCGTCACGGGCGGGTTCGGCTGGATTTTCAGACAGGGTCAGGCGGCGGTCGATCTCGGTTTCGAGTTCGGATCGCGTGGCGACCTGGACTCCGACGGTCTGGAAGAGTCCTTCCGGCGGCTCACCCTCTCGTTCACGCTGCGCCAGATAGGCTTCTGACGGATCGTCTCGGCCCCCGGCGCACATCCGCTCCGGCCATATCGGGCTTTCGACGCACCCCCGCGGCGTCGCATCGGCTCGTCTCGGACGGGCGCTCCGCCCGCCGCCGCTCAAGCGATGGGCGGCGGCGTGCGCACCCCTCGCGTAGCGGGCCTCTCCTCCGCGCGGCCCCGTAGGCGCTCGAATGCTTCCGTGACGCGGTCGAGCAGCCGCGCCGGACGCGTGATCGGCCAATCGTGCCCGTCGTCGAGCGGGACCACCTCGAGCCCCGCACCCGCGGGGCCGTCGAAGTACGCCCGGTACTCGCCGTCGCGGTACAAGTCGTCCTTCACGCACAGATAGACGATGGCCTCGCGCGAGACCGGCGGGAACGCCTCCGGCGGGCTCCGCAGCGCCGAGATGGCGGGGAAGAGGAGCGTCGGCCGGAAGGCCGCCGTCCGCACGTAATCGACCATGATGCGACCGGCGTAGGTGACGCCGATGCGCCCCTCGAGCCCGGCGTACTCCCTTAGCTGCATCCACACGGCGCGGCCGAACATGCGGGACAACGGCACCTCGGCGGGCACGGAGGGGGCACACGCGATCGCCGGCCCGCGGCGCATGAGGGCCAGCAGCCCGCCGAAGGAGTGGCCGACCCAGGTCGCTCGGGGCGCCATGTCGCGAGCCAGCGCGCCGACCAGATCGAGGTACTCGTCGGGGCTCGAGGGCAGCGACCGATGCGTGCGGAACGAGAGATCGGGGACCCATACGCGGAAGCGGCGGGAGAGCAGCTCGAGCCCCGGGCGGTAGTACACGGGCCGGACCCCGAGACCGCCCAGGAACACTAGCGAGTCGGGGGAGGAGCCCCAAGTTTCCACCGGCACTTCGCGGCCCCCGACCTCGTATCGTTCGATGCGCACGCACGATCGTACCGGCGGCCGCGCGGGGTAGCAACGGAGAGACCGACAGGAACGGCATGGGTTCCGAGCTCGTCACGATGAAGCGCAAGCGAACGCACGCGGGTCGTGCCGCGACGCGCCCTGAGATCCAGGGTCGAGCCGCCGCGCGCCCGGCCCCCGCGGGTCGCCGCGTCTACATCGAGACGTACGGTTGTCAGATGAACATCAACGACACCGAGCTCATGGAGGGACTGTTGGCGGAGCGCGGGTTCGGGCGCGTGGCCACGGCCGATGAGGCCGACGTCATCCTCATCAACACCTGCGCCATCCGCGAGCACGCGGAACGGCGTGTCCTGGGACGGATCGGCGAGCTGCAGAAGCACCGGCGAGCCCATCCGGAGCTCGTGCTCGGGGTGACGGGCTGCATGGCCCAACGCTTGGGCGAGTCGCTGGTCGCACGGACGCGCGGCGTCGATGTGGTAGCCGGCCCCGACGCCTACCGCAGCCTCCCTTCCGTGATCGAATCGATCCAGGAAAGCGCGCTCGAGCGGGGCCAGACCCTGCTCGAGCTCGACGCCGCGGAGCAGTATGAGGACGTCCCGTACGTTCGCGCCTCCGGCGTGAGCGCCTGGGTGACCGTGCAGCGGGGCTGCGACCACCGCTGCACCTTCTGCATCGTCCCGTACGTGCGGGGTCCCGAGAAGAACCGTGACCCCCGGCGCATCGTGACCGAGGTGCGCCAGGCCGCCTCCGAAGGGTTCACGGAAGTCGTCCTCCTTGGGCAGACGGTGAACTCGTACCAGCACGGGGACTGGGACTTTCCCCGCCTGCTTCGCGCGGTCGGCCGGGTGGAGGGAATCCGCCGCGTGCGCTTCACCTCGCCTCACCCGAACGACGTGGGCGAAGATCTCCTGCGCGCCATGGACGAGGAGCCCGCCGTGTGCCGACAGCTGCACCTACCCCTCCAGTCCGGCGCCGATCGCGTCCTCAAGCGCATGGTGCGTCGATACACCGCGGCGCAGTTCATGGAGAAGGTGGAGCGGGCCCGCCGTCTCGTGCCCGATATCGCGCTCTCGACCGACGTCATCGTGGCCTTTCCGGGAGAGACCGAGGAGGAGTTCGAGGCGACGCTGGCCGTCATGCGGGCGGCGCGATTCGATGACGCCTACCTCTACAAGTACTCGCCCCGCGAGGGGACGCCGGCGACCCGCCTGCCGGCGGCGGATTTCATCCCCGACGAGGTCGGATCGGCCCGCTTGGAGCGCTTGATCGCGACGCACCGAGCGCTGCAGCGCGAGATCAACGAAGCCGAGGTGGGACGCGCGTGCGAGGTCCTGGTCGAGCGCCGGGCGCGGTCGGAGGGAGACGTGCTGGGCCGCACGGAGCAGAACAAGGTCATCGCCTTCCCGGGCTCGACGGAGCAGGTGGGGCGATACGTGGACGTCAGGATCACCGCGACGACGGGCGCCACCTTCCGGGGGGTGGCGTGCTGAGCGGGGTCCGGGCCGCGATGTGGGGATCGCCGAGATGCGTTTCGTGACGCGCACCCTCGCCTTCGTGGTGCTCATCCTGGCGGCCTTCTGGTTCGCCGCCGAGAACGCGCGCCAGGTGGTGAGCGTCGATCTCGCCTTCGTGCGCGTCCGCACGTCGCTCCCGCTGGTCGTGTTCGGGTCGATCGTGCTCGGCATGGCGGTGTCGTTCCTCGCCGGGTGGCGCGCCGACCGGCGGGCCCGCGAGCGGGCGCGTCTCGCCGGCCCCGAGGTCGCGGGCCACGGCGACCGCTTCGAGACGCCCTTCGGCGACTTCGGCGAGGGCGAAAAGGAGCGCGTCGAGCTGCACTGACCGTCCTTGATGGACGGATGAGCGTCTGGCCGAGCTTGGGCCCGGATCCCCTCGCACCAGCTCGGAGCGACCGACGCGCGCAACTCCCTCTCCCCTCATCATCGTGGCCGGGGCGCTCGCCGCCGGGGACGCGGCCGGACTGCTGGCGTCGACCCACCTGGCGACCGGGCCGCGGTCGCCCCCGACCGCGTGGTTGCCGCTCGCCGCGGGTCTGGCGTGCCTGCTCGCGGGCCGGACGGGGCTGCTCGCGGGCCGACGGCCGCCCGACGCACCCGGTCGGCGCGCCGAGCCGGCGCTCCTCGCCCTCTTCGTGGTCTGTGCCGGCGCGGCGCTGGGGCTGCGAGCCGGGACGCGCGCGCTCCGCGGCTGCACCGCACGCTTGGAGACGGGTACGGCGACGGTGGTGGCGGGCACGCTGCTCGACCGCCTGCCGGCCCGCCCGGTCGATGATCGGGACGGCGGCTCCGGGCGAAGTCTCGGCCGCGTCGGGCTGGGCGACGCGACGCTGGTGGCGGGCGGTCGGCGGTGCCGCGTGGCGCGGGTCCGGGCCACCGTACGGTTGGGACGAGAACCGCGACCCGCGGGCGCCCGCGTCGTGGCGCGCGGGGCGTGGCGCGCCTACGGGCCCTTTCGGCTTCCGCGCTCGCCCGACGGCTTCGGCGGGCTGACCGCGGGCGGCATCGAGCCCGTGTGGGCGCTGGCGGGGGACACCGGACCGGTCCGGCCGACTTCCGGTGGCCCCCTCCTGGTGCGGCTGCGCGGGGCGCTCGCGGCCCGCCTCGAGCGGAGGCTCTCGCCCGAGCGGGCCGCCATCGGGAAGGCGCTCGTCCTGGCCGATCGCGTGACGCTGGAGCCCAGCGCCCGCCGCCGCTTCGCGGACGCGGGCATCCTCCACCTGCTCGCCATCTCCGGTCTGCACGTGGGTCTGGTGGCGGGCGCCCTGGCCTGGCTCATCGGGCTGCGCGTGCCCGGTCCGCGGCGTCTGGCCTACGCGGCGCTCGCCGTGACGGGCTACGTGCTCCTCATCGGGGCCCCGCCCGCCGCCGCGCGCGCGCTCCTCATCTTCTGGGGGTCCGCCGCCGCCGCGGCGCGGGGTCGGCCCCGCCGACTGGCCGACGTGGCCGCGCTCGCCGCCACGACCCTGCTGCTGTGGGATCCCCTCCTCGTCGGCGACCCGGGGTTCCAGCTCTCCTTCGCGGGGTTCGCCGGGGTGGTGGCGGGGCACCGCCACGGACCCGCGCGGCTCGGGGCGCTGCGCGCGGGCTGGCGGCGCGCGCGGGCGGCGGTGCGCGGCAGATCCCGAGGCCGGGCCACGTCCACGAATCCGCCCGGGGCGGCCACGGGGAGCGCCTGGGCGCGAGCCCTGGGCGCGAGCGCCGGCGCCTTCCTCGCAACCGCCCCGATCGCCGCGGTGCATTTCGATCGCATCGTGCTGGCCTCGGTCCCCGCGAGCCTCGCCGGCACCGCGCTGGTCGGGCTCACGGTGCCGGCCGTGGCGCTCAGCGCGCTGCCCGGCCCTCCGGGCGAGCTGTTCGCGCCGGCGGGCGAGGTCCTGCTCGGATCGCTGGCGGCGCTCGCGGACGCCTTCGCAGCGCTGCCCCTGAATTGGGATGTGCCCCGCATCGGCGCCTGGTCCTGGCTCGCGTTGGGGGCGACCGGGGTCCTCTGCCTCCGGCCCCCGGGCCGCCGGGCAGCGCCCGCCGCGGTGGCCGGCGCGCTCGCCTGCGTCTCCTTGCTGGCCCCGGCGTGGTCGGCCTGGCGGGCGCGCGGCCAGGCCCTCCTCTGCACGCTCGACGTAGGGCAGGGCGATGCGGCGGTGGTGCGCACGGGGCGCGGCCGCTGGCTCGTGCTGGATGCGGGGCCGGGCACCGGTCTCCTCCCACAGGGTGTATCGCGAGCCTCGGGCCCCCCGCTCGATTCCCGCGCCGCCCGGGCGGGCCGCCGGGTGCTCGTTCCCTTCCTGCGCGCGCGGGGCGCCAAGGCCATCGAGGTGCTCGCCATCTCCCATCCGCACCTCGATCATTTCGGGGGCAGCGGCGCGCTGTTCGATGCCTTCCGCGTGCGCCACGTGCTCGACCCGGGCGTGCCGGAGCCCAGCTCCGCCTACCTCGGCTTCCTGGCGCGGATCCGGGAGGAGGGCGCCCGCTGGCTGGGCGCTCGCGCCGGCGACCGGGTGCGCGTCGACGACGTGGAGCTCGAGGTGCTGTGGCCCCCCCGAGGCGCGGTGGGCGACGCCAACGAGGGCTCGTTGGTGCTGAGGCTCACGGTCGGGAGGTTCCGCTATCTGAATAGCGGTGACGCGCCGCGAAGCGTCGAATCGGCGGTCCTGGCTCGCCACGGCCGGGAGGCGCTGGCCACGGACTTGCTCAAGATCGGACACCACGGCAGCCGGACCTCGACGGCGCTCGAGTGGCTGCGCGCGGCCCGCCCGCGCATCGCGGCCATATCCGTCGGTGCGGCAAACCGCTACGGCCACCCGCACCCCGGCACGCTGGCCCGGATCGACTCGGCCCGCATCGGCCGAGTGTGGCGCACGGACCACGAGGGAACGCTGTGCGTGGCCATCGGCCGCGACGGGTGGCGCGTGGTGCCGCCCTGAGGGCGGCGGGGGGCGCTTGACGCCCGAAATCGCGGCGTCCTAACCTGGGCAGCCAGCGCCTGGAACGGAGGGGTCGTGTCGGACAGCATCGTCACCGTCGAGCAGTTCATCGCCGAACAGGAGCGTCGGCACCCGCAGGCGACCGGCGCGTTCACCGACGTTCTGCTCCAGATGGCGCTCGCCGCCAAGCTCATCGCGCGCTCGGTGAACCGGGCGGGGCTCGTGGACATTCTCGGCGCGGCGGGGCGCGAGAACGTGCACGGCGAGCAGGTGCAGAAGCTGGACGAGTACGCGGATCGCGTCATCACCGAGGTCCTCGGCAAGGGTGGGGGCGTGTGCGGCATCGCCTCCGAAGAATCCGAGGCGCTCGCGCTGATCCCCGAGGACTGCGACACCGGCCCGTACGTCATCGCGATCGACCCGCTCGACGGCAGCTCGAACATCGACGTCAACATCTCGGTGGGCACGATCTTCTCGATCCACCGCAAGCGTACCGAGGGGCGAGACGCGCAGCTCGCGGACGTGCTGCAACGCGGCACCGAGCAGTGCGCCGCCGGCTACGTGCACTACGGTTCGTCCACCGTGATGGTGTTCACGACGGGCGCCGGGGTGCACGGCTTCACGCTGGACCCGACGATCGGCGAGTTCCTGCTCTCGCACCCCGACATGCAGATGCCCTCGCCCGGCAAGCGCATCTACAGCGTCAACGAGGGCTACTACACGAAGTGGAGCGAGGGTCAACAACGCCTGATCCGCCGCTTCCGCGGCGAGGAGGAGGGCGGGGCGGGCTTCTCGGCCCGCTACGTGGGCTCGATGGTGGCCGACTTCCACCGCACGCTGTTGCGCGGCGGCATCTTCATGTACCCCGGCACCCGACAGGCGCCCCAGGGCAAGCTACGCCTGCTGTACGAAGTGGCCCCGCTGGCCTTCGTGTGCGAGCAGGCCGGAGGACGGGCCAGCGACGGGGTGACACGCGTCCTCGAGATCGAGCCGCGCGAGCTGCATCAGCGCGTGCCCGTGTTCATGGGAACGCCCGAGCTGGTCGAGCTGGCCGAGGGGTACCTGGCCGAAGGCTGACGCCCCGCGCGACCGCCGGGCCCCGTGTCGGCCCCGCGCGCGCTTCGCCCCGTGTCGGCCCCGCGCCCGTTGCCGCCCGGCGGCGCCCGGCACCCGACAAAAAGAGAGGGGCCCGGAGGCCCCTCTCTTCCATCCGTCTGTCGAGGGCGGTCAGAACGTGATGCGCGCCCCCAGCTGGATCGCCCACCGCGACAGGATGTCGTCGGTGCTGAAGACGTCCTTGATGTCGACCACGCCGTCCTCGTTCTCGTCGGTCTGGAAGAAGCGCACGATCGGCTTGCCGGTGGCCGCATCGTAGCCCCGGAAGCTGAACACCGACTCCTCCTGGAACGACACGAAACGCTGCCGGCCCCAGTCGCCGTCGATCATGTTGCCGACGTTCACGATGTCCAGGGTGGCCTGGAGCCGCCGCTGGCCCGCGATGGGCAGCGGGATGTCCTGCGCGATGCGCAGGTCGAGCTGCCGCACCCACGGCTCTCGGGACGAGTTGCGCGGGACGATCATGCCCCGGTGCTCGCGCAGCCCGTCGACGTTGTTGGCGAAGGCGTCGAAGGCCGAGAACGGCAGGCAGCCGTTACACCCCGTCTCGAAGATCGCGTCATCGGCCGAGCCCGGGATGAAGGCGAGGTCGTTACCACGGCGGCCGTCGTTGTTGGCGTCGCCGCTGTAGAGCCAACTGAACGGCCGGCCGGCGCGCGCCTCGTAGAACCCGGTCACGGTCGTGCCCCACCCGTTCCCCCCCCAGTCGATCCGGTACGAAGCCGAGGCGATCACGCGGTGCTTGATCTCGAAGTCCGACGTGCCGGACTCCGGATCGTTGGGATCGATGCTGATCGAGTTGAACTGGAAGTTCGAGATGGCCCGGCTCGACGTGCCGGAGTTGACGTCCGTCGCGTCGGTGAGCGTGTACGCCAGGCTCCCGAACAGGTTGGGCGCCCAGCTGCTCCCGAAGTTCTTGAGCACCGAGGCCGTGAACTGCCACTGGCGCCCATCGTCGGTGTTCGTGAGCACGAAGACGCCCGGAGAGAACTCGGGGTCCGCGGGGGTGTTGGAGAAGAGCACGCGCCCATCGATCGTGGTGCCCTCGGGCACGATGCTCAGGTCCTGGAAGAGGACGTCGTTGACGTTCTTCGTGTACACGCCCTCGACGGTGAAGATCACTCCATCCGTCAGCTCCCGATCGACCGCCAGCGTCGTCCGCCAGGCCTGCGGGAACTTGAAGTCGGAGTCGGTGATGTTCACCTCGGTGGTCGTGGCCACGCCGCCCGCCGTGGGCGGGGTCGGACTCCCGGTGAACGCCGGCACCGCGCAGCCACGGCTGGCGCGACAGTCGATGCGGATGAAGTCCATCCCGGTGTTCGAGTACTGGTTCGAGAGCCACACGAAGGGGTTGCGGCCCGTGAACAGCCCGGTGCCGCCGCGCACCTGCGTGGTGCGGTCCTCGTCCAGCGCCGCGTTGAAGCCGAGACGGGGGGACCACATCACCTTGCCGCTGGGCACGTCGCTGGTGGAGCGTCCAGGGAAGGCCGCTGCGAAGCTCGGGTTCTCGAGCGGGGCGTCGGGCAGCGACGAGATGTCGGCCCGCAGACCGACCGTCACGTTGAAGCGCGGGCTCAGCTCGATCTTGTCCTGCGCGTAGAACCCGAAGAGGATCGCGTTGAACTCGGCGCGCGGGAACGGATCGGCGAGTCGCGAGATGCTGGCCCGGTACCGCGAAGCCACGCCCGCCTCGTAGTCATCGATCGAATCGAACTCCCACTGCCCGAACGCATCCTGGATGAACAGGTTCGAGAACGAGTAGAACTCGTTGTGCGTCCCCAGCGTGATCGCGTGCTTCCCGCGGAAGAACGTGAGGTCGTCGGTGATCTCGAGGATGTCCTGGTCCAGCGCGTTCTGCTGCGAGAAACGCTCGATTCCGAGAGTGATGCTCTGGCCGGTCGGTCCGATGTCTAGATCGACCTCCGGGAAGGGCTCGAAGTCCGGCGTGCGGCTGTCGCGCTGGGCCTGGAAGGCGACCCGGAACATGTTGGCGGTCGAGGCCCCCAGCCGGCTGTCGAGCTGCAGCACGGCGGAGTTCTGCACCGCGTCGAACGTGTAGCCCTGGCTGGGCAGCCCGGCCTCGAAGCTGGCCCGGGTGATGCCGCGTCCCGAGTTGGCGTTGACGTGGTTGTAGCGCGCCGTCAGGTGATGGTCGTCCGACAGGTTGAGATCAACGCGCCCGAAGATCTTGAAGTCGTCCGTGTCGCGCTCGAGCTGCTGCGTGTAGGCGCCCGGATCGTATCCGTATTGCTGGCGCGTGACGTTGATGATCCGGTCCACATCGGCCGCCGAAATGTCGATCTCGTTGAGCGCGCCGCTCCCCGCCAGCCCCAGCGTCACCGGCCGGCCCGTCTGCTTGATCTCGCCGCTGAAGAAGAAGTGCGCCTTGTCGCGCGAGATGGGGCCGCCCAGGCGGAATCCCGCCTGCAGCTCGTCGAAGTTGGCGATGTCCTCGCCGTCCAGGTCGCCGACCAGCCCTTCACCGCGCCCGAACACATAGGCGGAGCCCTGGTAGTCGTTGGTCCCGGACCGCGTGATGATGTTGATCGAGCCGCCCGTGAACCCGTTCTGGCGCACGTCGAAGGGCGCGATCGCCACCTGGAACTCCTGAACTGCGTCGAGCGAGATCGGCTGTGCGTTGGCCTGACCGCCGGGCGTGCCGCTGTCCGCCAGCCCGAACACGTCGTTGAGGATGGCGCCGTCCACCTGGATGTTGTTCAAGCGGTTGTTCTTTCCGCCCAGGTTCGTGCCGCCGGTGTTCTCGCTGCTCCCGATGTTGGTGCCGATCGCGTTGGGCGACAGGCGCACGAAATCCTGGACGCTGCGCGCGATGGTCGGGAGGCTCTCGATCTCGCGCGTGGTCACGTTGCGCTGCGGGCCCGTGCGCTCGCTCGACATGATCGCGCCGCGCTCGGCCGTGATCGTGATCTCCGCGACCGCCACGGCCTGCACCGCGAGCACGTAGTCGATCTTGCGGTTCTCGCCCAGCGAGAGGACGAGGCCGTCGAGCCGCTCGGGCTCGTAACCGATCAGCGAGACCGAGATCGTATACGGGCCGCCCACGCGCATGGCCGTGATGTTGTAGCGGCCATCGTCGCGGGTGAGCGTCGAGTAGCTGGTCCCGCTGGGTCCGTGAATCGCCGAAACGACCGCGTTCTCGAGCGGCCTCAGGTCCTGTCCCGTCACCCGCCCGTTGATGGCGGCCGTGGTGACGCCTTGCGCCCGGAGGGCGTCCGGAGAGAGCAGGAACCCGAAAGTCGCGATGGTCGCGATGGCGATGATCCTGACAAGAGTACGCAGTCTCATCATCCACTCCTGAGGGTTTGGTTCGTTGCCGTACGTGACGCGCGCCGTGCGGACCGCCCCGGGCTTGGGGGTCGGTTGCGGTGACCGCTCGTGGGGCCGCGGGGCCCGATTCCGGCGGCGATCACGGTGGATTCTGCGCCGGAATGTAACTGATCGACGGGGGCGGCGTAACCGTCCCGGAAAGCCTCTCAGGCCGCGGCCAGAGCGGCCAGATCGGGCGCGACCTCCGCGAGCAGGGCCTGTTTCTCGGCTTGGTGCAGAAAAGCGCTGGCGAAGCCGTTCCGGATCATGGTGGCGATCTCGTCGAGCCCGAAGTCGAGGTGCTTCCAGGCCCGCACGTACTCCTCGGTCACGGTGGTCCGGCTCATGAGCCGGTTGTCGGTATGCAGGCTCACCACCAGGCCCTCGTCGAAGTAGCGACGCACCGGATGGCTCGCGAAGTCCGGGACCGCCTTCGTCTGTACGTTGCTGGTCAGGCAGATCTCGAGCGGGATACGGAAATCGTTCACGTAGCGCATGAGGTCGGGATCCTCGATGAGACGAGTCCCGTGTCCGATGCGGTGCGCCCCGCAGTAGTGCAGGGCCTGGTGAATGGACTCGGGCCCGTAGGCCTCGCCCGCGTGGATGGTGGCCCCGATGTTGGCGTTGAGGACGGTGTAGAAGGCGTCCTTGTGCTTCTTGGCGGGGTAGTTGTACTCGGCCCCCGCGAGGTCGAAGGCCACGACGCCGCGGTCCTTGTAGGCCACGGTCAGGTCGGCCAGATCGCGCGACACGTTGGGCTCCATGTTGCGGATCCCGCAGATGATGAGGTTGGAGCGGATGCCGAAGTCGGACTCGGCACGCCGCATGCCGCGCAGCGGGGCGTCGACGGTCTCCGGCAGGGGCAGTCCGCTGCGAGTGTGGAGAATCGGCGAGTAGCGGATCTCCATATAGCGGATGTTCTCGTCCGCCGCGTCCTCGCAGAGCTCGTAGGCGATGCGCTCCAGGGCGGCCGCGCGCTGCATCACGGAGAGCGTGAGCGCGAAGCGCTCCAGGTAGTCTTCGAGGTTCTGGGCGTCCCGCACGAACAGGTAATCCGTCAGGGCCTGCACGTCGTCCGTGGGAAGCGGCACCTCGTGCTCGGCCGCCAACTCGAGGATGGTGCCGGGGCGCAGCGACCCGTCCAGGTGCACGTGCAGCTCTGTCTTCGGTGCCGCCGCGATCCGGTCGCGGACTTCCGTCTCGGTCATCGACTCTCTCGCCTGGGTCCTCGTCCCGGCCGGGGCTTCCGCGTCCCTCGCGCGCCGGGGGTGGCTACTCGTACCGAAGCGCCTCCACCGGGTCAAGGCGTGCCGCCTTGCGGGCGGGCAGGATCCCGGCGACGAGCCCGATCGCGACCAGGATACCGACGCAGATCGACGCGATGGGGAGCGAGAGCTTCGGGTTGAGGATGTAGGCCAGCGCCTCGTCGTCGCCGGGCAGGGCGTCGACTCCGAGGACGATTGCGGAGGCGATGCCGAGCCCCAGCAGCCCGCCTCCCAGGGCGATGAGCATGGCCTCGAACACGAACTGGCTCACGATGTGCCGGCGGCGCGCTCCCACGGCCAGCTTGACGCCGATCTCCCGCGTCCGCTCGCGGACCACCACGTACATGATGTTCGCGACGCCCACGCCGGCCACCAGCAGCGTGAACGCCCCCACCAGACCGAGGACGATCTGGATCCCGAATCCGATCTGGCTCGTGATCTTCTCGTCCTCGATGAAGTCCCACACCGAGAGCGCCCGCTCGTCGTCCGGGTCGAACTTGTGCCGCGCTCCCAACACGCGGTACAGCTCGCGCTTGGCGATGCCGGCCTCCTTCACGTCGCGCGGGCGCAGGAGCAGGTGACCCACGTACCGGTCGCCGTAGATCGCCTGGAAGGTCGAGGCGGGAATGATGGCGCGGTCCTCGTCGGGACCGTTGTTGGAGGAGTCCTGGAACTTGGACTGCATCACGCCCACCACGGTGAACGGAAGCCCGTCCAGCACGACGGTGCGGCCCACGGGCGGTACGTCGCCGAACAGGCGGGCCGCGATCGCGTCGCCCAGAAACAGCACGCGCCGCCGCTCGTCCACATCCCGTTGGTTGATGAAGCGCCCCCCCGGGGCCGGGAACATTCTGCGCAGCTCGGAGAAGACGGGCTGGACGCCCTCCATGTACGTGGTCGTCTGACTCGTCTCGGACTTGAGATGGGTCCCCCGCCGCCCGAACGAAGGGCTCCCCAGTTCGAACTCGGGCGTGGCGCGCAGGACGAGGTCGAGGTCTTCCTCGCGCAGCCGGATGCGGCGGCCCTTGGGGAGGCCCTGGTGGGTCAGGCTGGTCTCACCCCCGAACACCATGAAGATGCGCTCGCCCGCGTTGAGCAGGCCGTCGGTGACCTGGTTTCGCAGCCCCTGTCCGAAGGCGAGCAGGAGCACGATCGAGATCGTGCCCCACACCATGGCGAAGAGGGTGAGAAAGGCGCGCGTCTTCTGCGCGCGCAGGTCCCCGAGGAACTCTTCGAGCAGGATTCGGCCCATGGTCCGTCAGCTCTCGCCGCCGAGCGCCGCGGGCCTCAGTGACGCAGACATTCGACCGGGTCCAGGTTGGCGGCCCGCCGCGCGGGGAAGAACCCTGCCAGCATGGCCACGAAGGCGAGCAGGGCCAGGGTGACGAGCGCGACCTGGAGCGAGATCACCGGCGTTCCCACGAACTCCTGCAGGGGCAGCAGCCCCATGACCTCGACCACGGCGAGGGAGAGGAGCACCCCGAAGGCCGCCCCGATCGCCACGATGAGCACGCTCTCGGTCAGGAACTGGCGGAGGATGCTGGCGCGGGTGGCGCCCACCGAGCGCTTTATCCCGATCTCTCGCGTCCGCTCGCGCACCACGATGTACATGATGTTGGCGACGCCGATGCCGCCCACGCTGAGCGTGAAGCTGCCCACGATCACGAAGAAGAGCTTGAAGCCCAGGAACAGGTAGCCGAAACGGCGCTCCCACTCCGCAGTATCCCACACCTGGAGGGCGTCCTCGTCGGTCGGGTCGAAGCGGTAGCGGCGGCCCAGAAGCTCGTACACGCGACTCTCAACCGCCTCCGAGCGCCGCGCGTCGGACACGCGGTACACGACGTTACTCACGTACCGGCTCCCGAACACGGCGGCGTGCGTGGTGGCCGGGATGAACACGCGATCCTCGTCGCGCGAGCTGTAGGAGGAGTTCTGGATCTTGGGCTGCATGACGCCGATCACGCGGAAGGGGACGCTCCCGATGAGCACCTCCCCGCCCACGGGGTCCTCGTCGCCGAACAGCAGGCCCGCCACCTCGTCGCCGATGAACACCACGCGGCGCCGTTGCTCGAGGTCCAGCCGGTTGATGAAGCGTCCGCCCGGTGCCGGGATCAGGTTGCGCATGATGCCGTACTCGGGGCGGATCCCCGTGATGTTGGGGCTGAGTCCGTTCCGGTCTCGGCGCACGGGCGTGGACCGCTCGCTGTATTCGGGACTGTAGAGCACGATGTCGGAGATCTGGCTCGCGAGCAGGTCCGCATCGGCCTCGCGGAGGCGGATCGCGCGGCCCTCCCGGAACCCGGCGTGCGCCTTCGTGGTCCGGCCCCCGAACAGGATGACGATGCGGTCGCCGAGTCCGTGGAAGCGCTTGATCGTCTGCCGCTCGAGACCCACGCTGAACGCGAGGAGGACGACGACGGCCACGGTCCCCCAGGTGATGCCGAGCACCGTGAGCACGGTGCGCAGCCGCTGGGCCGAGAGATCGGACCAGAGCTGGCGCAGCGCGTCGAAGAGCCGCATGGACCGGCCTCGCCCCGCGCTGCTAGCTGATCTCGCGCTGCGGCGGCTCCAGCACGCGCTCTCCCTCCGCCAGCCCCTCCAGCACCTCGATCAGGATGCCGTCGCTGAGCCCCGTCCTCACGGCGCGCTCCTCGGTATGGTCGGGACCGAGCCAGAGGGTGACGAACGCGCCTCCGTCCTCGTGGCGAATCACCCGCTCGGGCACCAGCAGCACGTCGCCGCGCCGCTCGATGATGATGTCGGCGTTGGCCGAGTAGCCGGCCCGCAGCGTGGTCCCTTCGGAGTGCGCCACCGCGATCTCGACGGGGAACGTCGTGGCGTTCTCCTCCTCGCGGCCCTTGAGCGAGATCTTGACGAGCGTCCCCGTCACGCGGGCCGCGGGCAGCGCCCCGATCTTGATCTCGACCGGCATCCCCTCGCGCAGCCGTCCCACGTCGATCTCGTCCACCGTGCCGCGGAAGAGGAGCTGCGTCATCTCGGCCATGGACATGAGCGGCGTGCCCTCCTGGAAGGTGGTGAGGGGCACCACCGGATCGCCGATCTCCACCATCTTCTCGAGGATGTACCCGCTGATCGGCGCCACGATGACCGTCTCGACGTTTTCCGACCCGATCGTGACGCGTCCCTCGGAGAGGAGGGCCAGCCGCTCCTTGGCGATCTGCACCTGGAGCTTGGCCTCGGCATAGGAGCGATCGACGGTCTCGAACTCCTCGCGCGACACGTAGTCCTGGGCCTGCAGGGCGGCCAGGCGGTCGCGGTTCCGCTCCAACTGTGCCAGCTCGATCTCGCGCAGCTCGACCTGACGCCGGGCCTCGACGAGCTCGATGGGGGTGGGGTTCGGCTGCACCTCGAGAAGAGGTTCGCCTCGACGCACCAACTGCCCAGGCTCCTTGAACATACGGCGCACCACGCCGGCGAATTGCGACTTCACGCTGACCTCGACGAGGGGCTCGATGCGCCCCACCGCGAGGGCCTTGTCGGCGATGTCTCCCCGCGCCACCGTCACGGTGCGCTCGCTCCCGTCCTCGCTGCCTCCCGCCGTCGAGGCGACGAAGGCGGTGCCGCCCACGGCGGCGAGCGCGAGGGTGCCGACCATCAGCTTCGTGCGTCTCTTCATCGCTGGCGCTCTTGGGGATCGAGGGGATCCGGGGGCGCCGGCCCGGGCGCCGCCCCGCGTGTGGAAGTACGAGAGAATCGGGCGCCGGGGTTTCGAGTCGTTCAGGCGCGCCCCCGCCTGGCAGGCGGCGGACACATCGCCCTGCCTCCGGTTCGAGCCGGAGAGGTGGAGCCGCGAAGGCCGCGCGGGCGCTCGGGGCTGGCCTGCGAGTCCCTGTGGGGGTGCTAGCCGGACGACTCCGGAATCCAGCGGCGATCGCCGGGGGCCCGGACCGGCTGCGGCAGCTCGCTCACGTAGGCGACCAGCGCATCGAGGTCGACGATGCCGGTCTGCACCACGTCGCGCCCGTCGAGGAACATCGTGTAGCCCCCGCCGCCGGTGGCCATGAAGTCGTTGACGGTCACGGTGTATGCGGCGCCGGGATCGAGCCGGGTGTCGTCGCCCAGACGGACCTCCAGGATGCGGTCGCCGTAGGGCCGCCGCGGATCGTAGCGCACGGTCATGCCGCTCACCTGCGCGTCGGTGCCCGCGTCCTCCATGGCGTGCTCGAGCGCCGCCAGCAGCCGGTCGCCCGGGAGCGTCATGGTGACGAGCGTGTTGCCGAAGGGCTGGAGCTCGAACAGCTCGCCGTAGGTGATGTCGCCGGCCGGCAGGGGACGCCGGATGCCGCCGTTGTTCATGAGCGAGACCTGCGTGCCCGTCATGGACCGCTGCGCGTCGGCGATGAGGCGGCCCAGCGGGAAGTCGCCCCGTCGCGGCTTGTCCAGCGGCTCCGGCAGCGTCATGACGACGCGGGCCACGAGGTCTTCTTGCAGCAGGCGGAAGCGCTCCACCAGCGCGGTCACCGCCGCATCGGGCTCGACCTCGTCGGCGTACGCCTGCCGTACTCCCACGAGTTCGGCCGTCACGATGCCCGCCGCGTCGAGGTCGAGCCGCCCCAGACCGAACGCGGTCGAGTTGGAGAAGGACTGGACCACGGGCGCCCCGTGGATCCGCGTCTCGACGCGCGAGTGCGTATGCCCGGTGACCGCGTAGTCGAAGCGCGCCCGGGTGGCCTGGAGCGCGTCGATCGCCTCCCCGTGGCACTCGCCGCTCTCGTCGCAGAAGCCGCCCTCGTGCATCACGGCGACCACGAAGTCGACCCCCTGCGCCCTGACCTCCGGGATGTAGCGGTCGAGCGCGGCGGCGATCGAGCGGAACTCGAAGTCGACCACGTTTACGGGTCGCGTGGTGGTGGGGGTCGAAGTGGTCGTCATGCCCACGAAGCCGATGCGCACCCCCCCCTTCTCCACGATAGTCCAGGGCTTCACCCACTCCGGGTGCCGATCGGTGCCCTTCACGTAGATGTTGGCGCCGAGCATCGGAAAGGCGGCCTGCGCGATCCGCTCGCGCAGCACGTCCACGCCCCAGTCGAACTCGTGGTTGCCGATCGCGAGCGCGTCGTAGCGCAGGCGGTTCATCTGTTCCACCACGGGGCGCCCGAACTGGAGGTTCGAGATCATCGTGCCCTGGAAGCAGTCGCCGCCGTCGAGCAGCACCGTGCCCTCGGGGTTCTCGGCGCGCAGGCGCTCGATGTGGGCGGCGAGCGAGACGCTCCCGCCGAGCGGGCGTCCGCTCTGGCGGTCGGTGCCGGGCTCGACCGCGCCGTGGAAGTCGGTGGTCGAGAGCACGCGCACCTGCGGGAAGCGTGCGTTCGCGATCATG
>JBFIOX010000010.1:0-18578 GCA_041610455.1 Gemmatimonadota bacterium | reverse complement strand
GCTCGGGGCTGCCGCGGAACTAGGCGAGCTAGGCCTCGCCGACATCGCGGTCGAGGAGGCAAGGGGAGTAGCCGAAAGCGCTATGGCGAGTAGCTATAGTTCTCTGGCCACCGCTGCCACGGAGTTGGCGTGCAGATATGCAACTGGACGGCAGGCGAGATTTGACATGGGTGTCATGGCTGCGGAGGCGGAGCTCGACCGGGGACGGCTTGGACGGGCAAGGCAGATTGCGTACGCCCTGCAGCCGTTCGCTTCGGACACCAATGAGCGCATCCGCCTCGATTGCATACGCGCGCGAGTCACGATTGCCGCGAACGATGAGGCCCAATGCATGGATATCCACGCATCATTGTCCGATGCCGCTGCGTCCTTGACTCCGGGGATCCAGAAGGCGGTGGCGTCTCTGCATGCCAGTCGCGTACGTCTGTTCGCGGCAGTCGCTTTGCAGCATGACAATAGTCACGAGGCCGCGCAAAGTCTCGAGCAACAGATCTCGATGGCGGCTGATGTTGCTTCGCATATAGGGACCGCATGGATCGAAGGTGTAACAGAGCTCGTGTGGTACGCGGCAAATAATGAATCGCGAGGCCGCGCCCGCCACTTGCTGAGTCGCTTCGTTGGAGGGCTCGCGGGCCTCTCCCCCCGTGGTCGCATCACCGTCGCGATCCTGCGGGCAGCGTTGGAGCAGCGGGCGGGTGATCTCCATGCGGCCAGGCGCACGTTGCGGTCGCTGAAAGGCTCAGATCTACCAAGAAACAGCCGCGCGGACGCTGTGGTCAGCAACAATACCGCCGTCCTCTTCATGGAAACGGGTGCATTCAGCAAGGCAGACGAGTGGCTGTTACGTAGTCGCCACCTGGACGTTGCTCTGGGCCTAGGCCCGAGGGATCGGGCACATACGTTGCTGAACGATGCGCAGTGCAAGTTTTTTCAAGGCAAAAACAAGGCTGCTCGTGTCCGTGCACGCGCTGTGCGGAATTTAGCCTCAGAGCATGGCTGTGCCGACCTTGCGGCACAATCTATGGCGCTCCTCGGTCTACTTGATCTTACCGACGCCGATCCTGAAAAAGCAGCGCGCCGTTTGGCAAGGCTTGAGTTGATTTCCGTGCCGTCCACGTACTGTGATGACCATTACCTTGTAGAATGGTTGCGCGCGGCGATAGTCAGTCACACCGACCCCGCGGGCTGTCGAGAACGGTTACTAATCTCCGCAAACGCCGTCGAGACGTTTGACAGACTTAGCGCTCTAAAGCTACTCACCTTGAGGGGGGATCAAGAGCCAAGACGCGAACTCCGTAAGGCCGGGGTCGGTTGGTTCAGCAGGCTGAAGCTTGCGGCCGTTGCATGAACGGGAACGCCGCGCACCCTATCCCGTCGGCTGGCTCACCAATTGGCCGTCGGCAAGAACGTCGGCAGTAAGGGTGGCTTCAACGACAAGCGGATCGAACTGCGTTCCACTATTTCGCAGCAACTCAGCACGGACCTCATCTACAGTTAGCGCTTTCCGATACGGACGATCCGTCATCATGGCGTCGATGGAGTCCGAGATCATAATGATACGAGCTCCGATAGGTATAGACTCAGCGGCCAGGCCAGCCGGATAGCCACTACCATCAAACCACTCATGGTGGTGGCGAATGCAATCTAGAATCAGGGGGTCGAGAGACCGCACCGAACTCACGATGTCAACGCCCTTCTGAGGGTGTGCACGGATCAGTTCACGTTGCTCAGGAGTGAGGGGGCCAGCCTGTCGCAGAATCTCGCCGTACGCGAGATCGATCTTTCCGATGTCGTGAAGCAGCGCCGCGGTCTCTATCAATCGGATGTGTCGGGGCTTGAGGCGCATTTGCCTCGCAATGCGGCCGGATCGCTCTGCGACGCGAACAGAGTGTCCGGACGTATAGGGATCTCGCGCTTCAAGCGTCTTGATAAGGACGCGTAACAAGTCTTGGTTGAGCTGCTGGAGCTCAATGTTAACTCCGTAGCTATATCGGAGACCGATCATCGGTATGATGGCGGCTAATAGACTGACGGCGCCCCAACGGACGTAAAGAACTGCAATGATGTATGCGAGGGAGCTCATGGCAATGTCAAACACAATGATATTGCCAGCGGCCTGTCGCCAGACATCAAACAAGGGACGTCGCTCGACGATGCTAATTCCCTGCGATACCGCAAGGCTGTTGACAGAAAAGTACACTATGACGGCGACGACGAAAGGCGGAAATGTTGAGCGAATGTCAAGGGCGTCGAGGGATGCGGTGCCGCCGAAGAGCTGATACGTCAAAGCCGCGGCAGAGGTGGCCAAGACTACCTGTGCGAGGTTGAATACGGCGCGGGACAGAGGTTTACGGAGCGAAATAAACTCGGTGGCGAGTTGTTGGATGACGGTCAGCGCGACAGCGCCAGCGGGGCCAAGAAGAACAATAGAGGCGAGATGCGCGAGAAAATCTACGGCGGTCGACGCACCACCTTCGGTGACTGTGAGGGCGAGATAGGCGCTGATGACCGCGAGGGACAGTAGAGTGGCAAAGGCAACGAGCCATTGCCGATCAACGGACGGGGGGAAGGCACGAACGGTGGCACTTGCAGCGATGATCGCAAGGATCGTTATGAAGGCGACAAAAGTATGGAACTGACGAGGAGAGTGGACCATGGAGTCTATGGAGAGCCCTCGACAGTCACGCGTTACATTCTAAGAGTGCCGGCTAATAGGGCGAGAGCTAAAGCCCACATATCGCCACCTCCTTTACGAGAGTAGTCGTATCCGATCCGCTAGACGGATACGCTGCAAGCTCCGCTGGAGGCTCGCTCCGCTAGGTCGCGCGCGCTGTCGAGGGCTGTCGACCGTCCTTTGCGAGAGTAGGTCGTTGGATATCTTAGGCGTTGGTCTGGAATTAAAATTGCTACTCAGCAATCCATCGGTTCGTCGCGTTCAAGCACGCCAAAACCACCGCTTCTTCAACGGAATCACGGACTTCCGCGATTCCGGGGAGCGACAGAGTAGCACGTCCGGCGGAGGCGTGCACGAGCGCCACCACCATGCGCCGCCCGAACAGGTCGACCTGCGAAACGCCCTCCACCCCGAACGTGGAAGCGCCCTCCGTGGCGCGCGAGAGCGCCGTGAGGACGGCCTGGGCGGCCACCTCCAGGCGGGCCTTGGCGTAGTCGGGGCCCTGGGCCTGGGCCTCGTAGGTCTTGTCGCCGTCCCCGAGGCGCACGCGGAACAGCACGCGCTCCCCGGCCCGGCGGTCGACGTGGAAGCCGCGCAGGATGATGCGGCGCGGCTGCTGGGCGGGCTCCGGCTCGGGCTCGGCGTGTTCGCGGGGGAGGTCCTGCTCGCGGACCTGGGCGATCGAGATCTTACGGTGGTCGATCTGGAGGCCGAACTGGGCCAGCAGGGCCGACTCGATGTTGCGCACGATCTGCTTGGCGCCGAGTCCGGAGCTGGACAGGACGTGGACCTCGTCGATGGCCCCGTGCCCGTCGGGCACGATCTTGAGCGAATCGACGCCCTCGACGGTCCTCAGCAGGCGCTCGACGCGCCGGAGGCCCCACGGATCCATCCCGATCGCATGGGGGGCTTGCTGCTCTGGCTTCATAGAGCCGTCCCCTCCCTCACCACCGGATGCACGCGATTCCCCCCATGTGCCTTGGAAATGTACAATGCCGCGTCGGCCTCAGCGAACAGGTCGTCGGCCGAGAGCAGCGACCCCTCGCTCCCGGCGTGGAAGGCGATCCCCACGCTGGCCGTGGTTCCCACGGTGCCCTGCTCGACCGGGACGCGCAGGTCGGCGATGCGGCGGCGGATGTCCTCGGCCACTCGCAGGGCGCCGTCGAAGTCCGCGTCGATCAGCATGACCACGAACTCGTCCCCCCCGTAGCGGCCGGCGATGTCGGTGCTCCGGATGGCCATCTCGAGCGCGCGGGCCACGCCCCTGAGGACCTCGTTCCCCACCAGGTGCCCGTGCTCATCGTTGATCTCCTTGAACCGGTCGAGGTCGACGAACAGGAGCGCCAGCTTGGCGCCCGCCCGGTTGGCCTGGCCCAGCTCCTCGCGCGCCCGCTCGACCAGGGCGCGGTAGCTGTACAGGTCGGTGAGCGCGTCGTGCGTGGCGTCGCGCACGGCGCGAAAGTAGTTGCGGCTCATCTCGAGGAGCCCGATGGCCAAGTCGGGCCGCGTCCGCACGAGCGACTCGGTGAGGCTCAGGTATTCCGCGTAGTCGGCCGTGTGCGGCTCCCACAGGGGCCCCTCGGCGGTCGAGCGCGCCTGCTCGAGCGCCTGCTCGATCTCCTCCATCGCCTCGTGCGGGAGCCGCGAGGGGCGCCGCCGGTGCTCGATCGAGAGGTCCAGGTCGGGCGGGTGGTCGATGACCGGCCCCGCGGCGGGCTCGGGCTCGGCCAGCTCGAGAATGCCGCGACGCCAGTACAGCTCATCCGCCGGGCCCAGCGCCGGGTGATCGAGGTTCCCGTCGAACGGGAGGATGTCGATGAACCCGAGGTGCGTGCCGTTCTCGCGGACGAGGCGCGACACGGCCCCCAGGTAGTGGAGCCCGCGCAGCTTGCGGAAGTGCCGCGAGGACGCGCGCTCCTGGTCGAGCAGGGCGAGCGGCAGCCCGCCCGCCGCGGACAGGTAGCGGCGGCGCTCGGGGGGCATGCTCCTGAGCAGGAGCGGCTGCGTGGCCGGATCGACCTCCCGCTCCTCCAGGAAGGCGGCCAGCTCCGAGAACGACACGGCGGCCGCGAAGTGTCGCTCGCCGTTCACCTCGGGGAAGTCGAGCCCCGCGTACACCAGCGCGCGGCGCTCGCCTGAGTTCCTCAGGTAGCGGGCGAGAGCGAGCGCCGGGGGCACGATGGGCGCCAGATAGGGCAGAAGCTCGGGGTGCTTGGCGCGACAGTACTCGACCACCAGCGGGCTGGTCGAGCGGATCCAGGTGCGGCGCGCCTCGTTGTTCTGCCAGGCCCGCAGGTACTCGAGCGCCACCAGCTCGTCGCCGAGGGACTCGAAGTGCACCTGGTCGAACCCGGCCGCGTGGAAGGCGTTGATCGTCTGCTCGGGGCCGGCCGGGTAGAACTGGATGAACACCTCGGCCGGGACGATCAGCACCGCGGGCTCGCGGGCCACCAGCGCGCGCAGCTTGCGCAGCTCGTCCACGGGTCTCAACTGCCGCGGCCCGGGCTCCTCGCCGTGGGGGGGCGGGAGCCGCGGGCCGGGGCCCCCCATCGCGTCCGGGCTCGGGCCCGGCGCACGATGCCCGTCCGGACTGTGCCGGTCCGGGCGCGCGGGCGGGTGGATGCCCGCTGGGGGTCGATCGTTTCCGTGTTCGTTCACCGAGCCTGTCCCGCGCGGATGAACTGGACGCACGGCGCCGTCCGCCCCCGTTTCGCTCCGTGGGTGCGACAGGCCGTGGGTCCCCCGAGCAGGCGCCGGGAGAATCAAGAACCACGCCGCCTACCGGGTCCCCGACACCGCCCCCGGCGGCGCGCCGCTAACTCCTTGCGGGGCAACTACACGCGGCGGTCCTTGACAGCCCCATGCCCACCCTGCCGGTGTGAACATTCTGGCACGCGCCCGGGCTGTGTGGCGGGCCGGCAACGAGCCCGCCGCGGAACCGAACGGCGTGCCGGGGCGTCAAGTTCCAGGCGGGCCGCCGCCGCGTCGCTGGTCGCGTCCGGGGCCGCCCGCTAGCCTTGTCCTGGCTGCGATCGCTACGTGTCCCGCGCGCCTCGAGAGCGCGGCTGGGCCGGAAAGGAGAGTCCGATGGGCGGTCCCGCGCGTCGCCGGCTGGGCATCGCGGCCCTCCTCGCCGCGCTCGGCGCTCCCTCCTCGGGTGCCCCGCCCCTGGCGGCGCAGACCGTCCGCGGCACCATCGTCTCGGCCGAGGACGCCGCCCCCATCGAAGGCGCCTTCGTCTCGCTGATCGACGCGGCCGGGACCGAGATCGATGGCAACCTGAGCGGGGCCGAGGGGCAATTCCGGCTCGACGCCCCGCCCGGCGGACCTTACCGCGTGCGGGTGGCCCGCATCGGGCTCCAGACCTGGGTCTCCGACGTCCTCCGCTTCGAGGGCGCGCCGTCCCTCTCGGTCCGTTTCGAGGTCCCGATCGAGGCGATCCGGCTGGCCACGATCGACGTGACGGTGCACGACCAGTGCGTGCTCGACCCCGCGCACGAGACTGAGGTGTGGACGGTGTGGGACGAGGCGCGGAAGGCGCTCGCCACCACGGCGCTGGCCGAGCGCGAGGCCGTGTACCGGTTCGAGCTCAGGCTGTACCAGCGCGAGCTGGATGCCGAGACGGGCGAGGTGCTGCGCGTCCTCACCCGCACGCGCGCGCCGTTCGCGCACGAGCCGTTCAAGAGCCTCCCCGTGTCGCGCCTCCAGGAGGTCGGGTACGCCATCATGGAGGGCGACTCGATCCGCTACTACATGCCCGACGCGGCCGCGCTCCTCTCGCCCGAGTTCGAGACCACGCACTGCTTCGGGCTGCGGCGCCGGCAGCACGAGGGGGCGCCCCAGATCGGGGTCACGTTCCGGCCGCTCGACCCGGGCGGGCGCACCGAGATCGAGGGCGTCCTGTGGTTGGACGACGCGACCGCCGAGCTGCGCACGCTCGAGTACCGCTACGTGAACGCGCCGCTCGGCATCCTCGACCCCCGGCTGGGCGGCGCGGCGGAGTTCGTGCGGCTGCCGGCGGGCACCTTCGTGGTGAGCCGCTGGTCCATCACCATGCCGCAGGTGCAGCGCCTCGTCGACTACAGCGGCCGGCGCCTGCGCGAGCGGATCGGGAGCCTCAAGGAGGACGGGGGCGTCGTGTTCGCGGTGTTCACCGCGCGGGGCGAGCCCGTGCACATGACCCGGCCGCCACCGGAGCGCGAGCCGCCGCCGGGCGGCTGAGCCCCCCAGCCCGTCGCCTCGAGCGCCTGGCGGAGGCGCCGTCCGGCGTCATTCTCGTCGAGCCGCGGGCGTTTTAGGGGAGAGCGAGCGCTGGCGACCGGAGTGCCGGTCGAGGGAATTGAACGCGGTCACACGCCCATGTCGTACTCGAGCTTTCGCACCACGGCGATCGCCGCCCTGATCGCGGCCGCGGCTTCGGCCTGCGAGGGCGAGATCACGAACTTCAACTGTCCCGACAGCGACCTCGGGGCCGAGATCGGCGGCGAGGCGTGGGGCTACGCCGTGCTGGTCGGGATCACCGACCCCGCGGGGAACCCCGCCACGCTGGGCACCACCCTGCGGCTCCTGGGCGCCGACACCGACGAGTCGGTGACCGGTCGCTCGCCTGACGAGCCGTTCCTCTCGATCGGAAACGACCCGGGCGTCTTCACCGTCGTCATCCAGCGCCCCTGGTGGGTGACCCGCAACATCCAGCAGGTGCGCGTCGCGCGGCGCCCGTCCCGCTGCGGCGGCGTCATCCAGACGCGGCTCGACGTGGTGCTGCACCCCCAGGCGGGCGCGCCCGCCGTGCGGCAGGTCGTCCCCGAGGTGGAGCACCTCACGGTCGGGTCGGACCCGCCGTTCACAGGCTCGGGCGGTTCGGGCGAGATTCAGCTCCGCGCCTGGGCGGAAGCCGATCCCGGGGTCTCGACCGCGGTCGAGTGGCACGCTCCCGAGCCCGACATCGCGTCGATCACGCCCGATGGGGTGCTCACGGTCCGCTGCCGCGAGAGTACGATCGACACGCACGTCGTCGCCACCTCCCGCGCCGACCCCGGCGTGTCGGCCACGATCGGCATCACGGTGAACCGCACCAGCCTGTGGGAGTGCCCCAAGTCGTCGGGGTCCTAACCTTCGCGGTCTTCCTCGTGCGCCCGACGTTCGGGGGTCGCCGCCGGCGCACGTCCGCCGCCGAACTCGTGCCAGGCGCGCACCAGAGCGCGCGTGGTCGGGTGCTCGGGATCGGCCAGCAACGCGCGCGTGGGGCCGCTCTCGACCACCCGTCCTCGATCCAACACCACCAGACGATCGCAGAAGCTCGCGGCCAATCCGATGTCGTGGGTGATGTAGAGGATCGCGATCGCCTCCTCGTCGCGTAGCCGCGCCAGCCGGGAGACGAGATCGCGCCGCAGGAAGGCGTCCAACTGCGACGCGGGCTCGTCGGCGACGACGAGGGCCGGCCCGGGGATCAACGCCCGCCCCAGCGCCACGCGCTGGCGCTCCCCACCCGACAGCTCGTGCGGGTATCGGTCGCGGTACCGCGCGGCCGGCTTGAGCTCGACGCGCTCCAAGATGTCGGCGACCGCCTCGGTCGAAGACCCGCCCGCCCCGTAGATGCGTAGTGGCTCGGAGAGGATGTCGAACACCCTGAGGTGGGGGGGGAGCGCCGCGTAGGGATCCTGGAAGATGAGCTGGCGCCGCCGAATGGACGCGCGACCCCGGCCCGATGTGCGACCCCGGCCCGCCGCGCCATCGCCTTCCAGATCGAAGCGGATGGTTCCGCGGTCCGGCGTCTCCAGGCCGAAGAGGAGCCGGGCCAGGGTGGACTTGCCGGCTCCGCTCGGGCCCACGACGCCGACGATCTCACCGCTCCTAACCTCGAGGTCGACACCGTCCAGCGCCTGGACGCCGGAGGCGGCATTGCCGAACCGCTTGCCGAGGCCGGTCACGACGAGCGTCTGGCCTGTCGGACGGACGGTCTCCGCGCCGGCGCCGCGTCCCGGCAAATCGGCGCGCGAGGCCTGGAGCAGCGACTCGGTATACGGATGCCGGGGGGCACCCGCGAGGCGCGCCGTCGGTCCGCGCTCGATGACCTCCCCCTCCTTGATCACCACGATCCGGTCGGCGACGGAGACGACGGCCGGCAAGTCGTGCGTCACCAGGATCACCGAACGGCCGCCGTCGGCCGCCGCGCCCCGCAGGAGTCGCAAGATCTCGCCGCGCGTGGGCCCATCCAGACCGGTCGTCGGCTCGTCCGCCAAAATCACATCGGGATCGTTGGCCAGCGCCATCGCGATCAGCACCCGCTGGCGCATCCCGCCGCTGAGCTGGTGCGGATAGTCGCGGTGTCGCGCCCGGTCGATCCCGACCGCGGCCAACAGCTCCGACGCGCGCGTGCGGGCCCCGGCCCAGGACTTCGCGCCACGGCAGGCCATCGTCTCGGCGACCTGCTCCCGGACGCGCATCACGGGATCCAGCGAGTTCTGTCCGCTCTGGGGGACCAGCGCGATCCGTGCGCCGCGCAGGCGTCTCAGGTCCCGCTCACCGAGCGCCGTGAGCTCGGTCCCCCGGAATCGAATGCTACCGGAGGCGACGACCCCCGGCGGGCGCACGAGCCCGAGCAGCGCCTGCACCAACGTCGTCTTGCCCCCGCCCGATTCGCCCACGATCCCGACGACCTGGTCGGGCGCGACGTCCAGGTCGACCTGCCTGAGGGCTTGCACGCGGTCCGGGCCGGTGCCGTAGTCGACGCTGAGACCGGACACCTCGATCACGCCGGGGGCCCCCGGGGGGAGGGGCGTCTCCAGCGGCGGCGATCGCGGCGCACCGTCTTCGGCCCGGCCGGCGGCCCGCCCGCGGACGCTCCCGGCCGCTCCGCGGCGCGCGGCGGGCCGTCCCCAGTTCTCGAGCCGGTACCCCAGCAGCGCGAAGGCGAGCACGAGCGCGCCCAGACAGAGACCGGGGGGCAGGACCCACCAGATCCAGGCGTCGGTGAGGAACGCGCTCCGGGCGCTGGCGTGATACAGCATGGTGCCCCAGCCCGGCAGGGTCGGATCGCCGAGGCCCAGGAAGCTCAGCGAAGCCTCGAGCAGGATCGCGCCCTTGGCGGCCCGCACGAACTGGGGCGGGATGAGCGACGCCACCCCGGGGATCAGGTGCCGCCACAGCACGTGGCCCGCCGACGCCCCCATGGCCACGGCGGCCTGCACGTATTCCCGTGAGCGCAGCGACAGGGCCTGCGCGCGCAGCTCGCGCGCCGGGCGGGCCCAGATCACGAGCGAGATGACGGTCACCTGGGTGAGGATGCCGCCCCCGAAGAACGCCGCGAGCACCAGGAGAAGGGGCAGGAAGGGGATCACGAGGACGATGTCGACGGTGCGCATGAGGAGCCCGTCCACCCAGCCGCGCGCCGAAGCCGCCGCGAGACCGACGAGGACCGCGAGCGTCGTCCCCACGATCCCGACGAAGAACCCAAAGAAGAGCGAGACTCGCGACGCGAAGACCAGCTCGCTGAACAGGTCCTGGCCCGCGTCGTTCGTGCCGAGCAGGTGTCCCTCGCCGGGCGGGCGGAACGGCTCTCCCACGAACGCGGTGGGATCGTACGGGGCGATCCAGGGGGCGAGTGCCGCGACGAGCACGAACCCTCCCAGGAGGGCCGCGCCGAGAACCGACAAGCGCCTCACGAGCCCCTCTGCCGGCGGCGGCGCACGCGCGGATCGAGGAGCGGATAGGTCGCGTCGGCCAGCGCGTTGGCGAGGATGACGCCCAGCGTGACGAGGAGGAACGACGCCTGGAGCAGGGGATAGTCACGGGCCGAGAGCGCCTCGAAGATGAGCCGCCCCACGCCCGGATAGCCGAAGACCGTCTCCACCAGCACGGCGCCGCCCACCAGGCCGCCCAGGGTGAGCGCGAAGTGCGTGTACAGCGGGAGCACCGCGTTCCGGAGCGCGTGCCGGTAGATGATGCGGCGGGGAGGGAGGCCCGCGGCCTCCGCTTGGGCGATGTAGTCCTCGCCCAAAGACGAGATCATCGATGCCCGGGCGAGCAGGAAGGTATGGCCCAACGACGCGAGCACGAGCGTCGCCGTGGGGAGCACGAGGCGCCGCCCGACCTCCCAACCGTAGGCCAGCGCCGACGACGCGCCCAGCAGGGGCTCGGCCCCGAAGGACGGAAACCAGCCGAGTCGCACCGAGAAGACGGCGAGCAGCACCATCGCGATCCAGAACGCCGGCAACGCATCCAGGAGGAGCGTCCCGGTCAGCAGTCCGGCATCGGCCCGTCCCCCGCGGCGGACCGCGGCGAACACGCCCAGCGCGGTGGCGATCCCGAACGCCAGGAAGAACGCCGGCCCCAGCAGAAGCAGGGTCCACGGCAGTCGGTCGGCGAGGACCTCGGGCACGGGGCGTCCGAAGCGGATCGAGACGCCGAAGTCGCCCCGGAAGAGGTTCCCCATGTACCGGACGTACTGCTGGGGGAGCGAGCCGGAGAGCCCGAGCTCGTCGAGCACTTCGGCACGCTGCTCGACGGTCAGGGTCTGGAACTCGGGTCCGATCACGTACTCGAGCGGATCGCCCGGAGCCAATCGGGGCAGCGCGAAGTTGAGCGTGACCGCCACCCACAGCACGAGGGCGTACTGACCGAGCGCCCCCCAGCGGCGGGGCCTCATGTGCGCGGCGGTGGCAAGGTCAACGTCGGGGGGTGCGGCCGGGGGCGTCGGCCGGCTCCGCGGACGACACCTCCACAAAGGACCACTTCTGAAAGATCCCGTATCCCAGCGACTCCCGCCATCCGTCGTAACGATCTTCCCGTACGGCCCACACGTGCTCCGGGTAGACGAGGGCGATGCTGGTCGGCTGCCGGTTGAACAGCCGCTGCATGCGGTACGACACCTCGAGCCTCGTCTCGACCGTCTGCGCGGCCTTCCACGCCTCGAACAGCGCGTCCCACTCGGGATAGGGCAGATCGCGCCGCCACAGATAGCCGGACCGGTGCGACATGATGAACTGATCCGGGTCGGCGACGCCGTGCGCCCCGATCTCGCTCAGGAAAAGATCGTAATCGCGCGCCGACACGCGGTCGCTGAGGGCGCCGGCCTCCAAAGTCTCGAGGGTGATCGCGATCCCGATCTCGGCGAGCTGCGCGCGCAGCATCTCGGCCAGGCGCAGAAAGCCGGGCTCGGCGCCGTTGAACGACAGGCGGAGGCGCAGCGGTGTCCCCGCGGCGCTCTCACGCACGCGGTCCCCGTCCCGGTCCCGGTAGCCGCTCGCTTCGAGAACCACGCCCGCGGAGTCCCGATCGTATGGCGTGCGGAGCGTCGAGTCCGTCCAAGGCGAATCGGGGTGCGGATAGCCCCGCAGGCCCGGCCGGCCGCGACCCAGGAACACCCGATCGACGAGCGATTGCCGATCGACCGCGAGCGAGAGCGCGTGCCTGAGGCTCGGGTCGACGAGGGGGGACGCGTGATAGTTGGGTCTCAGCTCGATGATGGACAGCGAGGAGGTCGGGATGAGGCGGATCCCGGCCGTGCGCGCGAACTGGTCCTGCAGCTCGGGGGGTACCTCGTGCACGGCCGCGTCGATCTCGGCGGTGCGCAGCGCGAGCAGTGCCGTCGACGCGTTGGGCAGGACGGGCAGCACGAGCGTCCGCACCGCCGGCGTCCCCAGGAAGTACGCGGCGTTCGCCTCGAGCCGATAGGAGCGGTCGGGTCGATAGTCGACGAGTCGATACGGGCCCGTGCCGACGGGCAGTTCCACGAACGAGCGCGGCTGGTCGACCCCCCGCCACTGGTGCTCGGCGATGATGGGCAGATCGGCCAGGGTGATGCGCGCCAGCGTGGGGCAGGGATACCCGCACACGAATCGGACGGTCAGCGAATCCTCCTCCACGATCCGATCGATCTGCGGCACCTCGCTCACGTGGTGCGTATACCGGTTGGGCGGCCCGTCCCGGTAGTACTCGTACGTGAACACCACGTCCTCGGCGGTGAAGGGCTCCCCATCGTGCCACGTCACGCCTGGCCGCAGCCGCACGCGCCATTCGAGCGAGTCGAGTTGGAGCGCCTCGGTGGCGAGAGCCGGAAACGGGTCGGGCACGTACGGGGACGGCTCGAAGAGCTTGTCGTAGACGAGCCCCAACAGGGGAGATGAGGAACCGCTGTACGGGTTGAGCGGGCCCGCGTCGAGCGGGATCGCGACGCGCAGGGCGTCCGGGTCGACGGCGGTGTCGGTCAGGCACCCCGCCCACACGGCACCACAGGCGCACAGGCCCAGGACGAGCGCGCCGAGTCTCGGGGGCACCCGCGTGCGGACCCCGCTCACGCGGCCGACTCCCGGGCCGCGAGGACGGCCGCCTGTCCGAACGAGATCCCTCCGTCGTTGGGAGGAAGGCGCTCGGGCACGAGCGTCCGCAGGCCTTCCTCGGCCAGGTGGCGGGCCGTCGCCTCGAGCAGGATGACGTTCTGGAAGACGCCGCCCGAGAGAACCGCCGTGTCCAACCCCGTCCGGCGGGCGGCCTCCACGAGCGCGCCGGCCGTCGCCCGGGCCAGCCCGCGGTGGAAGCGCGCCGCCACGTCCGGCACGGCCTCCCCGCGCTCGAGGTCTTCGAGCGCTCCGCGGACTGCCTCGCGGGCATCGAGCACGAAGGGCTCGGTCTCGGGCGACCCCGCGGTCCGCGAGGGTGCGTCCGTGACGAGCGGGATCGGATATGCGCCATCGGAGGTGGCGCGCGCGGCCGCCATCTCGAGCGCGATCGCCGCCTGGCCCTCGTAGGTCACTTCGGGATGCAGGCCGCACAGCGCGGCCACGGCATCGAACAGTCGCCCGGCGCTGGTGGTCGTGGGGGAGGAGACCCCGCGCCGCGCCAAAGCGCTCACGTTCTGCCAGCGAGGGACCTCCACGGCGCCACGCAGCGCGCTCGGGAGGGGCGGCACCTCGTCGCGGAGCGCGCACAGCCAGGCGCAGGCCATGCGCCAGGGCTGCCGGATGGCGGCCTCGCCGCCCGGCAGCGGGACGGGCCACAGGTGCCCGAGGCGCTCGAAATCGGCCATGTCGCCCGCCAGGATCTCGCCCCCCCAAACGGTGCCGTCCGTCCCGTATCCCGTGCCGTCGAAGATGGCGGCCACGGCCGGTCCGGAGACGCCGTGCTCGGCTAGGCAGGCGGCGAGGTGGGCGGGGTGGTGCTGGACGTCGAGGGCCTCCAGGCCGCTTCGGGCCCGGTCTTCGGCGTAGGAAGTCGAGAGGTAGCCGGGGTGTCGGTCGTGCGCGAGGACCTTGGGCTCGATCTCGAACAGGCGCTCGAAGTGCGCGATCCCCTCCTCGAACGCGCGCAGCGTGTCCACGCTCTCGAGGTCGCCGATGTGGTGGCCGACCCAGGCCTGTTTCCCCTCCGCCAGACAGAACGTGTTCTTGAGGTGCGCGCCGCAGGCGAGCAGCGGTCGAGGGGCCGGGCGGGGCAGCGGCACCGGGACCGGCACGAAGCCGCGCGATCTGCGGAGCATGAGCGTCCGCGGCGACTCGCGCCCCGCCGACCTTTCGAGCCCCGCCCGCGCCGCGGCCTCGCCTTCCGGGTCGGAGTCGGCCCCGGGGAGCCGCACGACGCGCAGCACCGAGTCGTCGGTGCGCGTGTGGATCGGCCGGTCGTGCACCAGGAAGAGATCCGCGATTCCTTCGAGCCGCCTCCGCGCATCCTCGTCCTCGAAGGCGATGGGCTCGTCGGATACGTTGCCGCTGGTCATGACGAGCGGCGCTCCGGCGTCGGCGAGCAGCAAGTGATGGAGCGGCGTGTAGGGCAGCATGACGCCCAGATCGCGGTGTCCGGGCGCCACGGCCTCGGCCACGGGCGCTCCCGGCCGCCGTCTCGCCAGCACGATCGGGCGCTCGGGGCGCTCCAGCCACGCGGTCTCGGGCTCCTCGAGCACCACCAGCCGATCGGCCGCGGCGAGGTCGGGGACCATGATGGCGAACGGCTTGTCCTCGCGGTGCTTGCGCCGTCGGAGCCGACGCACCGCGTCCCCGTCGCCCGCGCGGCAGGCGAGGTGATAGCCCCCCAGGCCCTTCACGGCGACGATGGCCCCCTCGTTGAGTGCTGCCGCCGCGGCCGCCACCGGGTCCGGTCCCGGGCGCCGCGCCGGAGCGCCGCTCGCGGGCCCGGCGGGGCTTCCCTCGAGCAGCGAGACCGCGGGTCCGCAGGCCGCGCAGGCGTTGGGCTGGGCGTGAAAGCGGCGATCGAGCGGATCCTCGTACTCCGCGCGGCACGGCGCGCACATGTCGAACCGGGCCATCGTGGTCATGGCGCGGTCGTACGGGATGCCGCACACGATGGTGAATCGTGGCCCGCAGTCGGTGCAGTTGATGAACGGGTATCGGTAACGGCGGTCCGCCGGATCGAACAGCTCGGCGAGGCACGCCGCGCACGTCGCCGTGTCGGGCGTCACCAGCGCCGAGGCCGACGCCGCGCGCACGCTCGCCGCGATCGAGAAGTCGGGAGTCCCGCGCGGGGGGACGTCGCTCGTCTCCACGCGATCGAGCACGGCCAGGGGCGGCGCTTCGGCGCGCACACGCTCCGCGAACGTGTTCAGCGTGTCCGGGTCTCCCTCGACCTCGATGGTCGCCCCGGCCGCGTCGTTCCTCACGAAGCCGGTGAGCCCCAGCTCGCGCGCCAGACGATAGACGAAGGGACGGAATCCCACCCCCTGCACGATGCCCGCGACGCGGATCCGCTGGCGTCGGACCGTCGATCGGGGAGAGGTTCGGGCGGAGCGCATGTGGCCACCGGCTGGAGGCGGGTTCCAGGGACGCTCACGGATCGGCGGCGGGGCAGGGTGCTACCCCGGTGCCGCTGCGTGGTCCGAGCGGGCGTATCCCGCGGGACACAGTGACTCACCCGCCCACGGCCGAGCAAGCGGGCCCGGGGCCGAGCAATCCGAGCCCGGGGCCGAGCAAGGCGGGCCGGCGGGGCCGAGCAAGCGGGGGCGAGCAAGCCGGGCCGACGGGGCTGAGCCAGCCGGGCCGGATCGCCGCGCCTCCCGCGCTCGCCTATCGTGGAGCCATGCGCCGTCCCAACCTGCCGCTCGGCCCGATCGCGCTCGCGCTCCTGGCCGCGGGACCCCTCCTCGGGTGCGCGGGCGAAGCCGGCACCGTTCTGGGACGGCCCGGTGTCCTGGTGGTCGGGCTCACCGACGACCCGGGCCACCTGAACCCCGCGATCACCACCCAGGGTGGCGTGCACACGGCGGCGACGGTGCTCTACAACGGGCTCGTCGGCCTAACGCCCGAGCTGGAGCCCACCCCCGAGCTGGCCGCGTCGTGGGAAATCGAGAACGGCGGGCGGCTGTACCGGTTTCGGCTGCGCGACGGGGTGACCTGGCACGACGGTCAGCCGTTCACGTCCGCCGATGTCGATTACACCGTGGAGCGGGTCCTGCTCGAATACCACGCGCGCGCCCGCGCTTCGCTGGGGACGGTGCTCGACTCGGTGGCGACCCCGGATCCGCTCACGGTCGAGTTCCACTTTCGCAGCCCCTACGCGCCCCTCCTCCAGCAGCTCAACGTGCACGAGGCGCCCATCCTTCCGCGCCACCTGTTCGAGGGCAGCGACCCGCTGACCAATCCGGCTACCCGGGCCCCCGTGGGCACGGGCCCGTTCCGCTTCGATGCGCACGTACCGGATGTGGAGATCCGCTACGTCGCCAACCGGGCGTACTTCAAGCCGGGGCTGCCGCGTCTGGAGCGCATCGTCATGCGCGTGATCCCCGATGCCGGCAACCAGGTGCTGGCGCTCGAAGCGGGCGAAGTGGACTGGCTGTTCGGCGTGCCCGGGCCCGAGCAGGAGCGGCTGGCGCGCGGGGGGTTCGACCTGGTGCGCAGCGGCTACGCGGCCGGCGGCTCCAACTGCATCATGACGCTGAGCTACAACCTCGACCGACCCGTGTTCGCCGACCCGCGCACACGCCGCGCCATCGCCCACGGGATCGATCGACGGCAGGTGCTCGAGCGGATCCTGTTCGGCGAGGGCCGGGTGGCCGACGCGCCCATCTCGAGCGGAATTTCCTTCGCGCACGCCCAGGGCCTCGCCCTGCCCGAGCACGATCGAGCCGAGGCGGTCCGCCTGCTGGGAGAAGTCGGGTGGCGGCTCGAACGGGGTGCCGAAGTGCGGCGGGCGAGGAGCGTGCCGGGCGTGCCGGACGGCACCCCGCTCCGCATCGAGTTCGTGCACTTCCCGGTCTATGCGTCGTACGCGCGCCTCCTCCGCGCCCAGCTCACCGCCATCGGGATCGACTTCGTGTCGCGCCCGCTCGAGCCCGCGGTGTTCGTGGAGGCGGTGTTCCGGCAGCGCGACTTCGACATGAACATCGTCTCCTACTGCAACATGACCGATCCCGAGGTGGGCGTACGCCGGATGTACGTCTCGTCGAACATCGCGCCAGTGCCGTTCTCCAACGCATCGGCTTACCGGAACGCCACCGTGGACTCGCTGTTCGACGCGGCGCGCAGCACCGTCGACCGGGCGGCGCGCGGTCGGGCCTACGGCCGGCTGCAGGAGATCCTCGTCGAGGAGCTGCCGTACTTCTGGCTGGTCGAGACCCTGTCCACGCGCGCACACAATCCGCGTTGCAAGGACTTCCTCGTGTACGGCCAGTTCGCCGAGGCGGCCACCTGCGGGGGCTGAAGGCCCCATGAGGGCCTACGTGGCACGGCGGCTGCTCCAGGTCGTACCGGCCGCGGCGGGCATCGTGACCCTGGCCTTCGTGCTCGTGCACGCCGCGCCGGGCGAGCCGGTGCTGGCACTGGCCGGCGAGTTCGGCGACGCGGCCTACTACGACGACATGCGGGCCCGCTTCGGCCTCGATCGTCCCGTCCCGGAGCGGCTCCTCACCTACTTCGCGCGCGTCCTCCAGGGGGACTTCGGGATCTCGTACGTGCACGGGCGCCCGGCCATGGACGTGATACTCGAGCGGCTGCCCGCCACCCTCCTGCTCACCATCGCGGCCCTCGTCCTCTCCACCGCGCTAGGCCTGGGACTGGGCACGCTCGCGGCCGTGCGCCGGGGCGGAATCGCCGACCTGGGCGTGTCGGCGCTGGTGCTCGGGCTGTTCGCGGCGCCCGTCTTCTGGCTCGGCCAGCTCGCCATCCTCGGGCTCGCCTACGCGCTCGGCTGGTTCCCCGTGCAGGGAATGACGACGCCGGGGAGCGATGCCACCGGGCTGGCGCGGCTCGCCGATGTGGCCCGCCACCTGGTGCTACCGGCCACGGTGCTCGCGTCGCAACAGCTCGCCGCGGTGGCGCGCCTCACGCGCACCGGCCTGGCGCACGAGCTCGAGTCGGACCACGTGCGCGCCGCCCGCGGCAAAGGCCTGCCGGAGCGCGTCGTCGTACTCCGCCACGGACTGCGGCGCGCGCTGCTCCCGGTGGTGACGGTGGTCGGCGCCCGCGTAGGGTTCCTCCTGTCGGGCGCGGTCGTCGTCGAGGTCGTGTTCGCCTGGCCCGGGATCGGACGACTCATGCTATCGTCGCTGGCGGCCCGCGACCTCCCGGTGCTCATGGGGCTGTTCTTCATCGTCGCCTTCACGGTGCTCATCGCCAACCTTCTCACGGATCTCCTGTATGCGCGGCTCGACCCGAGAATCCGTTACGGTTGAGGGGTGGACGGCGACGGCGTTCCCCCTGGGGGCGCCGAGCCGCGGCGTGTGGCGGCGGGCCCTGTCGCGCGCCTCGGGCCGCGTGGGGCTCGGCCTGACGGCGCTCGTCGCGGGGGTGGGGCTCCTCGCGCCGTGGCTGGCGACCGCCGACCCGTATGCCATCGCCGGACCTTCCCTGGCCCCCCCGGGCGGGGCGCACCTGCTGGGGACGGACGCCCTGGGGCGCGACCTGTGGAGTGGCATCGCGTTCGGCGCGCGCACGTCCCTCCTCCTCGCGGGCGGGGTGGG
>JBFIOX010000009.1:0-18779 GCA_041610455.1 Gemmatimonadota bacterium | reverse complement strand
GGTGCGCTACGTGAAGGAGACGGGCGGCGACGGGCTCAAGCTGAGCTCCCATCCGCCCGACATCATGGCCGCCCTCATCGACGAGGCCACCCGGCTCGGTCTGGGGACCACGGCGCATCTGGGTCAGATGGGCGTGGCCCAGATGAACGCGCGCGACGCGGCGCGCCTCGGCCTGGGCACGGTGACCCACTTCTACGGGCTGTTCGAGGCGCTCTACAAGGACCACGACGTGCAGCCGTGGCCGCCCGAGATGAACTACAACGACGAGCAGCACCGCTTCGGGCAGGTCCCGCGGCAGTGGAACCTCATCCACGAGCGCGGCAGCCCCGAATGGAAGGCGTTCCTGGAAGAGCTCCTCGAGCACGATGTCACGCTGGACCCCACGATGACCGCGTACCAGGCGAGCTGGGACGTGGACGACCAGATGTACGCCCCGTGGCATCAGAGATACACGCTGCCCTCGTTGTGGGACTTCTACGAGGCCGATCGCGAGGATCACGGCTCGTACTACTTCGATTGGACCACGTGGGAAGAGGTAGCGTGGAAGAACTTCCTGCGCGTGTGGCACCAGCTCCTGAACGACTACAAGAACATGGGCGGCCGCGTCACGGTGAGCTCCGACGCCGGCTTCATCTACAACCTCATGGGGTTCTCGACGATCCAGGAGATGGAGCTGCTCCAGGAGGCGGGCTTCCACCCGCTCGAGGTGATCCGAGGCGCCACCATGCACGCGGCCGAGACGCTGTTCAAGCCGCTCGGCCGTCCCATCGAGTTCGGCGTCGTGCGGCCCGGCATGCTGGCCGATCTCGTCGTCGTGGGCGAGAACCCGATCCAGAACCTCAAGGTGCTGTACGGGACCGGCGCCCGCCGACTGAACGACGAGAGCGGGCAGGTGGAGACGGTGGGCGGGATCCTATACACCATCAAGGACGGGATCGTCTACGACGCGAAGCGGCTGCTGGCCGACGTGGCGGAGATGGTCGAGGAGCAGAAGCGACAGCGGGCGACCGCCACCCAACAGGGGAGCTGAGGGGGCCGAGGCCGAATCCCGATCTGCTGGCGTCGAGATTCCCGGGCGCCCTCGGCCGCGTCTGCCCGCGTCGGGATTCCCCGGCGCCCTGGCAGTGGGTCGAAACTCGCCCACTACGGGCGCCCTCGGCCGCGTCTCCTGTCAAGGCGCCCCGGCGCCCTCGGCCGCGGCCCGTTCCAGGATCTCGCGCACGAACCGGTCCTTGCCGGCGGCGTATCGTTCCCGGTCCTTCGGGTGGGACTCGGCAAGCGAACGCTTGATTCGGGCGTATTCGTCCCGCGCCGACTCGCGCGCCCGCAGGTAGTCGCGGAACGCCAGCTTGTCGCGGTAGAAGGAAGATCCGGGGTCGGCCAGGTAGAGATGATGGGTGTATAGCGCGCCGCGCCCCTTGCGATAGCCCCTGCGCTCGCCGGTGTCGGCGCGCTCCCACCGTCGGTAACCGATCTCCTCGAGCCGGGGCTCGAGCCGGCCGCAACCGTCCAGCCCCTCGATGCCCGCCACGATGTCCATGACCGGTTGGGCTTCGAGGCCGGGGATGGAGGTGCTTCCCACGTGCTCGATGGCGAGTGCGTGACCGCGCAGAACCGAGCGCAGCCGATGACGCTCGTCCCGGAACTGTTCCTCCCACTCGGCCCGGTAGGGGACGAGCTGCACGACGCCGGCCTCGAGCCCAAGGGCCGGCGCCCCCTCCTCGGCCCCGAATTCCGTGCGCGCCCGAATCGCGTGCCGCAAGCAGCGGAGCGCGGAGCGGAAGGGGCGCTTGAACTCGCTCCAGTACTCGGGACCTTGTCCGTACGGCCCCAGGAACTCGAGCAGCGCCGGAAGCTGCGCCACGGCGAGGGTCGGCGGATCTCCCGTGAACCGTGTACGGGCCTCTTCGTACTCGTCGATGGTCTCGTGCAAGTAGCGTCGGATAGACGAGAGATCGCCCTTGAGCTCGGGGTAGGCGCCGAACAGCGCCTCGTTGCCGTCCACCCGCCGCTGGATCGACTCGAAGTCCAGCTGTGCCCGGATGAGGATCTCCATCTGGGTGTCGTACTCGGCGGCCGGCATCATCGCCTCCTCGGCCGCGGCTCCCTCCCCGTCGCCTTGGAGCACCCTGGCGCGCAGCAGTCGGCGCACCTGCTTCGCCCTGTTGTAGGCCGCGAGCAGCTCGTCGTAGGTGCGCATCAGGAGCCGCTTTTCCTCGGCGGCCGCCTCCAGGTCGCGCTCTTTCTTGCGCCCTCGCTCCTCGCCCGCGCGGATATGACGCTGGATGAGTAGCGAGACGCCCCCGCCGAGCACGATGACGAGGAAGAATCCGTAGGTCTCGTCGAACGCATCGCCGAGTCGCGCGCTGAGCCCGCCGCCGCTCAACACCTCGTACCCGATGACCGCGGTGGCGCCCACGGTGCCGAGGGCGATGAGGACCAGAGGTAGGGTGGCCCTTCGGATCATGGCACCTCGCTGTCGCTCCCTCGTCGAGTCTCCACGCCTCCGACCCGACGAGGAAAGAGAAAGAGCGCCCGTGGGGCCGGCAAGCGCGCCGTGGATCGGAGCGGTGCGGCACGGGCCGGACCGATTCGGCAAGCCCCCCGTGGGTTTGTAACGGGCCGCGCCGCGCGTGGAAACCCTTGGATCGCGCCACGAATCGTGCGGCGCGGCGGCGTGGGGAGGGCGTCGGGACTCAGGGTGCCCCGGCGTAGGGTGGCCCGCGGCAATCCCTTACGACCGTGCCTGGCCCCGGGCATGATCTTGGCGAAATGCGAGGCGGGGGAAACTCGAACCGGGTGACGATCCGTGCCGAATCGAAGCACCACAGGCTTCACCATCATCGAGCTTCTGATCGTGGTGTTGATCATCGGCGTGCTCGCCGCCATCGCGGTGCCGCAGTTCTTCTCCGTGAAGACGAAGTCGTTCGACGCGGAGGCCAAGGCCGATATCCGCAACATGCTCGCCGCCCAGAACGTGTACTTCGCCGACTTCCAAGCCTATACGAGCGTCTCGGTGCCGCTCAGCGGACGCGCGGACCTCGACGGGAACGGCCGCTGGGACTTCCAGGCCAGCGCGGGCGTGACCGTCGGCGTGACCGCCTATACGGACGGGATCCAGATCACCGCGGGGCACCAGAACTCCCCCAACACGTGGTGCGTGAACTCGTCGGCCACCAACAACACCTCGGGATCGCCGGGCGCCATCCTCAAAGCCGCGAGCTGTTAGCCGCGGTCCGGCGGCTCGGCGGTCGCGCCTGGGCTTCCCCCACCGGTGCTCAGCGACGCGCGCGCCGTCTCCTCCAGCCCGCGCGCCAGGGACTCGACCCGCTCGGCGCTCTCGCGCGAGCGCCACGCGAACACCGACCGTCCGATCCCGAAACCGATGGCGGCGCCCGCCCCCACGAACGCCACGACGGGCGCGGCTGCGAGCCCGGCGGTCATCCCCGCCGCAAGGCCGAGCATCCCGCCCCACAGCCCCGGGAGCGCGTGAAAGACCTGCCGTAGTCCGTCGGCCGCGCGCTCGTGCACGGCGATCCGCGTCTCGCCGCCCTCGGCCGAGAAGGTTACCTGGGTCGTCCACCTGTGCGGCTCGGCCGACGTCCAACGCACCGTGCCGAGCGCCTCCGACACCGAGCCCGGCCGACCCGCGCGGTCCTCCACCGCGCGCACGAGCCGCTGGAGCTGCGCGCGCGTGAGCTCGCCCGACACGTGCCGGGTCGTGCGTCGTGACGCCGGCGCCAGCCAGGCCCGACGCCCCCCGCCGCCCTCACCGCGCAGCTCCATCAAGGCCTGCCGAACCGCCTCGGGGCGGATGCCGGCCTCCTGTCCGATCGCCTCGACATCCGCGGGCGTGAGGGCGCCCGAGCCGGCAGTGCCGCTCGCGTCGATCTCGGCCGCGCGCCGCAGAACCAGCGCGACCTCCTTCTCCGACAACCGTCGCTCCACCATGTTGCCCAAGCTACGGACGGGGGCCACGAGCGAGCGAGACGATGCGATACAAGCTGCTGGGACGGAGCGGGCTCCGCGTGTCGGAGTTGGCGTTGGGCACCATGACCTTCGGTACCGATTGGGGATGGGGGGCGGACGAAGCGGAGAGCCGCCGGATGTTCGGGATCTTCGCGGAGGCGGGCGGGAACTTCCTCGACACGGCGAACGTGTACACGCAGGGCACCAGCGAGCGGTACGTGGGCGCCTTCATCGCCTCGGACCGGGAGCATTGGGTGGTCGGCACGAAGTACACGCTCGCCGCCCTCCGCCCGGACGATCCCAACGCCAGCGGCAACCATCGCAAGAGCATGATGCAATCCATCGAGGCGAGCCTGAAGCGCCTGGGCACGGACTACCTGGATCTGTTCTGGGTGCACGCCTGGGACTTCACGACCCGGGCCGACGAGATCATGCGGGCCCTGGACGATCTCGTCCGGCAGGGCAAGGTCCTCTACGTCGGCATCTCCGACGCGCCCGCCTGGATCGTGTCGCGGGCGAACACGCTCGCCGACCTGCGCGGGTGGTCGCCGTTCGTGGCGCTACAGATCCGCTACGGGCTCATGGATCGAAGCGCGGAGCGGGAGCTGCTTCCCATGGCGCGCTCGCTCGATCTCGGGGTGACTCCCTGGAGCGTGATCGGAGCGGGCGTGCTCTCGGGCAAGTACAGCCGTGGGCGGGCCCCCGAACAAGGCCGGGCCAAGGCCGGGGCGGCTACCCAGCCCCGCAATCTCGAGATCGCCGAAGCGGTGGTGACGGTGGCCGAGGAGCTGGGCTGCGCCCCTTCTCAGGTGGCGATCGCCTGGGTCAAGGAGCAGCCCGGCGTCATCGTGCCTCTGGTGGGGGCGAGAACCGCCGCGCAGCTCGAGGAGAATCTGGGTGCGCTGGACATCGCCCTCGAACCCGACCACATAGCCCGGCTCGATGCGGCGAGCCGCATCGAGCTCGGTTTCCCCCACGAGTTCCTCGGCCCCCACGGTACCGCCGCGCAGTACATCTACGGCGACAACTACGAGCGCATGGACATCCATCGCGGCGCGCTCGCGCGCCCGCCCGGATAGCGCGCCACCCCCCGAGCGCCCGAGTCGGAACGCCCTCGGCGGGGCGTTCAAACGATTCGGGCCCCGGCGGTCTCACACCTAGCAGAGATGGAGACCGCGATCGAGCAACAGGACCCGAGTCCTCTCCAGCCCGCCCGCCGGGCCGAGGTCACGACGCCGCGCGAAGACGAGGTCACGCCTCCGGGCGCGGGCGCCGGTGCGACGCCCCTCGAGGAGGAGCCGGGGACGGCCGCCTTCCTCGAGTCGGCCCTGGCCCGCGCCCGCGAGGGGGACCGGGCCGCCTTCGAGGTGCTGTATCGGGCGCACCACCGGCGCGTGTACGCCCTCGCGCTGCGTCTGACGCGCGACGCGCGGCGGGCAGAGGAGCTGACGCAAGAGGTCTTCGTGCGGGCGTGGCGGGCGCTCCCCGCTTTTCGGGGGGACAGCCGGCTGGGCACTTGGCTGCACACGATCACGGTACGGTCGCACCTGCGAGCCGCGCGTGATCGGAGACGGCGGGAGACGCGCGAGATCTCGGAAGGAGCGATCGAGGCGTTCGCGGTCGCGGCGCGGCGCGCGATGCCGCACACCCGCGTGGACCTGGAGCGGGCGGTCGCGCGCTTGCCGGCGGGCGCTCGGGAGGTGCTGGTGCTGCACGACATTCACGGCTACAAGCACCGCGAGATCGCCGAGATGCTCGGCGTGGCCGAGGGCACGGCGAAGGCGCAGCTGCACCGTGCGCGGAAGCTCGTACGCGGCTCCTTCACGGAGAGGGGCCGCGCACGCGGCGACTGACGGGACGCACGCGGGACAGGAGACCGCGGGTCGCGGCGGAAGGCCGGGCCGGCGGCCGAAGCAGACGGAGGGAGCAGTCGATGATCGGAAACGAGGGGGGGACCCGCGGGGATTCGGGCGCCGCGCCCGAGGCGCTCGGAGCGCTGCCGCGCGAGGCCGAGCCGACGCACGACCTGTGGCCGGAGATCGCCGGCCGTCTGGGCCAGCAGCAGATGGTCGGGGCGACCGGGGCGGCGCAGGGCGGTCCGGACGCCGGCATCCGGCGCTCGGGTTGGCTCCGCGCGGCCGCGGCCATCGTTCTCTTCGGCGCGGGGTCGGCGAGCGGCTTCGCGCTGGGATCGCGCGACGGAGCGCGCCCGGACGGATCCCTCGACGAGGCGCTCGCCCTCGCGGCGGAAGTGCAGCGCACGGGGAGCGAGTACATCGCGGCCCTGGCGGCCTTCACCGCGGTCATGGACAGCCTGTCGAGCGATGCGCGCGGGCAGGGCACCGATGCGGCGCTCGCCACCCTGTACGGCGCCGCCAACCAACTGGCGATCTTGAGCGCGTGGCGTCCGCACGACCCCCCCGCGGCCGGCGACGCGGCCCCGGTGCGATTCTGAGCGGCGACGCAGCGACCGATGGGCGACAACGGGAAGCGAGAGAGCACGATGGACGGACGAATCGATAGATGGGGGAGCGGGCGCGCGGCAGCGGCGTGGGGCGTGAGCTTGTTGTCGGCGACCGCGCTTCTCTCGACGCCCCTGGCGGGACAGCAGTGTGCGGGCGGGCTTCCCCCGTTCGGCAGCATCGGCGTGGGACAATTCGAGTGCGTCGGCGGGTCGTGCGCCGTGAACATGCGCAACGGCGATTCGTACTCGCACGCGTTCTCCGCCGAGCCCCGACTGCTCAGGATCGACCCCGCCGGGCCGGGGGCGGGGTACCTGCAGGAGCGCGACGTGCTCGTCGCGGTCAACGGCAAGCTGATCACCACGATGGCGGGGGGCCGCGAGCTGGGGAGCCTCCAGCCGGGGCGGCTGGCCCGTCTCACCCTGCGGCGCGACGGTCGCGAAACCGACGTGCTCTTCACGCCGGTGGCGAGTTGTGCGTTCCCCGGTCTCGTCGTCACATCGGGCGATCGGACGGCCTGGTCGTACGGATCCGGGGCCACCGTGCTCCAGCGTGGCTCCGCCAGCGGCGATTCGACCTGGATCGGGCTCGGCGATTCGACCGTCATCGTGTCCGGTGAGGCCGCGCGCGTGGCTTACGAGTGGCCGCCGGCAGACTCGGTGCCGTGGCGCACCCTCACGTTCCGGGGCGGACCGATGACCGTCACGTGGGACTCGGCCGGAAGGACCGTGGGTGTAGCCCGCTCGCTGCGGGACGAGCTGGACATGCGGACGCGCATCCTCGCGGGCAACGCGCGCCTCGACAGCCTGGGACGCGCCGGGCGGCTGAGACCCCCGGCCGAGTTGGGCGTCCAGCTCACGTGTGGCGACTGCGGGTTCCGGCTGCGGGAGGGCAACGTGGTATTCGAGACGGAGGTCTTCCCGGTGGTGGACGCCGTCGAGCGGGGTGGGCCCGCGGACCGGGGGGGCGTGCGCGTGGGGGATGTGCTGTTGACCATCGGAGGACGGGCCATCACCTCCGGCCGGACCCTCGCGGAGCTACGGGTCGGCAGGCCGGTGCCGGTCGAAGTCCGGCGCGGGGACCGCGTCGTCCGGTTGACGGTGACCCCACGCGGCCCCGGGGAGCGCAGCCAGCGCTGGTAGCGGCTCGACATAGGCCCCGATGCCGTTAATGTGACCGGTCGGCTGGCCGGACAACCCCACGGATCGGAGGTCGCGCTGCACGAGCCCGGCGCCGTACTCGTCGCGCCCGAGCACGCCGCGTCGCCAGGTCGGGCCGTGCGCCCGGCGGCGCTCGTGGCGCTCATCGCCGCCTCGCACGGCGCGATCGACGCCTATGTGGCCTTCCTGCACCCGCTGCTGCCGCGCATGATGGACAAGCTGGGGCTGTCGATCGCCCTGGCCGCCACCCTCGTCACCATCCTGTCCATCTCTTCCTCGATGCTCCAGCCCGCCCTGGGCTACCTGGCCGATCGCTTCGGCCGCCGCGCGTTCCTCGCCGCCGGCCCCCTCACCACCGGCATCTTCCTGTCGCTGATCGGGCTCGCGCCCAGCTTCTCGGTCCTCGTGGCGTTGTTGGTGCTGGGCGGATTGGGATCGGCCGCATTCCACCCTCCGGGCGCCGCGCTGGCGGCCCGCGCGGCGGAGGGGCGCGGCAGCGGCGTGCGGCTGTCGGTGTTCTCGTTCGGAGGAGCCGCCGGCTATGCGGCGGGCCCGTTGGCGGCGGTAGGCATCGTCGGTCTCTTCGGCCTGGAGGGCCTCTGGGTGGCGATGATCCCGGGCGTCCTGCTCGGCCTCGCCCTCTGGCTGACGCTCCGGGCCGAAGGCGGCGGCCGCCCGCGCGATCTCCCTCCCCACCCGCGCGAGGTGCTCCGCCTGCTGCGAGGCCCGCTGGGACTGGTGTTCGGGATCTCGGTTGTGGGCGCGTTCGTGCAGCGCACCTTCCTCACCTTCGTGCCGATCATCGCGGCGCGCGCGGGTGTGAGCGAAGCGGTGGGCGCGGCCACGCTGAGCGTCTATCTGGGAGCGCAGGCGCTCGGTACGCTCGCGTCGGGGTTCCTCACGGACCGCTTCGACCGCCGCCACATCCTGATCGGAGCCAGCGCCCTCGCCGTGCCGGCGCACGTGCTCGCCGTCACGCTGACCCCGGCCAGCCCCGCGGCGCTGCTGGCGGCGGTCGTGGCCGGGTTCCTCAACATGGCGCTGTTGCCCCCGATCGTGGTGATGGCGCAGGAGATGGTGCCGCGCGGGGTAGCCGCCAGCTCGGGAATCGTGATGGGGCTGGCCTGGGCGGTCGGCTCGCTCGGCATTCCCCTGTCGGGCGCCCTGGGAGACGCCTTCGGCCCCGTGCCCTCGGCCGCCTGGTCCATGCCCCTCCTGTTGGTGGGTACGCTGCTCGCCCTGCACCCCTCGCTCAAGCCCTACAGCCGGGCCCGGGCATGAACCCGCCGGCCCCCAGGCCGTATACTCGGGCAGGAGGTTCAGCCATGCGCACGTCGATCGTAGGGATGCTCATCTTCCTGCTCGCCGCCTCGCACGGGTGCTCCGGCGGCGACCGGCCGGCCGCCATCTCGGTCACGACGCGGGACAGCGCGGGCATCTCGATCGTCGAGAACGGGCCGATCCCGGCCGAGGCGCCCGCGTGGACCCTGACCGGGCCGACGCTCGAGATCGGCGGCTTCGGCGGCGACCCGGAGTACGAGCTCTTCCAGGTGCGCGGGGCGGTCCGCCTGCCGGACGGCCGCATCGTCCTCGCCAACGGAGGCAGCAAGGAGCTTCGCTGGTACGGTCCCGATGGCGTGTACCTGCGCGCCGTCGGAAGCGAGGGCGAGGGTCCGGGGGAGTTTCGCGAGCTGTTCTCCGTCACGCGTCTGGCGGACTCGCTGCTCGCCTGGGACTGGCGGCAGCGGCGCGCCTCCCTGTTCGACCTGGAGGGCAACTACGCGCGCTCGTTCGCCCCGCGCAGCGAGGGGTTCGCGAACGTGTCGGGCGTGTTCGCCGATGGCTCGCTGCTCCTCGTGAGCGGCGGCAGCTTCGGAGCGGAGGCGGAGCCGGGACGGGCGAGACCGGATGCCGTGGTCTCGATCGCCGGGCCCGACGGCGCCATCGTGGCCGAGCTGGGCAGCTTCCCGGGCAACGAGGCGTGGGTGCACCGCGGCGAGGACTTCATGATGGTGACGTCCTTCACCGGGGGACGCGGATTTCAAGCCGCGATCGTGGCCGACCGCGTCGTGATGGGGCCCACCGACCGCTACGAGTACCGGCAGTACGACCGCGCGGGCACGATCCAGGCCATCGTACGTCTCGAGCAGCCCCCGGTCGCGCTCACCCCCGCCGATCTCGAGCGCGAGCGGCAGGAGCGGCTGGAGAGGATCGACGAGTCGCAGCGGGACCGCTGGCGGCGCATCATGGACGAGCTCCCACGGGTGACGATTCTCCCGGCCTTCCGTTCGATTCGAGGAGACGCGGAGGGCAACGTGTGGGTCGAGGACCGCCTCCACCCGACCGACGAGTCGAGCGCCTGGACGGTCTTCGCCCCCGATGGCCGGGCGCTGACCAAGGTGCGATTGCACGAGCGCTTCCGGCCCATGGAGTTGGGCGCCGACTACGTGCTCGGGGTCGTACGCGACGAGCTCGACGTGGAGCGCCTGCAACTGTGGAGGCTGGAGAAGCCCGCCGACCTCGAGACCTCCGAGAGCCGGTAGCGGCCCGCCGTGACCCGGACGAAGCAGGCCGCGTTCGAAGCGGTGGACTGGATCGCCTGGGAGCCGCAGCTCGAGGCGACGCTCCTCTTCGTCGTGCGCGACGGCGAGATCCTGCTCATCGACAAGAAGCGCGGTCTCGGAGCGGGTAAGCTGAACGGCGCCGGCGGCAAGGTGGACCCCGGCGAGAGCCCGCTCGAGGCCGCGGTGCGCGAGTTCGAGGAGGAGGTGCGGGCCCGGCCGACCCGCCCCGTGAAGATGGGCGAGGTCGCCTTTCAGGTGACCGACGGCACGGCGATCCTCATCCACGTGTTCCGGGCCGACGACATCGAGGGCGACCCTCGCGAGACCGACGAGGCGGACCCGTTATGGGTGCCGATCGACGCCGTTCCCTACGACCGCATGTGGGCGGACGACCGCCATTGGCTCCCGCTGCTCATCGCCGGCCGCCCCTTCGAGGCGCGGACCCTGTTCGAGGGGGATCGGCTGCTGGGGCACGACACGCGCCCACTCGATCATGCGCCGCCCCAACCGCCTCCGGGCGGGGAGCGATCGCCGTGACTCAGCGCCGCACCAGCGCGTAACCCAAGTCGCGCGCGCCGAGCGCGAACCCCAACAGCTCGTAGACGAGATACGGATCGGTGCCGCCGGAGAAGGGGTGCCGAAAGGCGGCGTCGTAGAAGTGCTGCTTGCTCGAGGCGTGCTCGTCGATGTCCGCGTCGAGGAGCGTGACCAGATTCCCCACGGCGTCCCGAGCCCGGAACACGGTGAGTTGGAGATTCGCGAACCCCGAGGGCTCGATGCTCTTGACGCTCTCCAGGCGCGCCCCCGGATACTGCGGAAAGTTCTTTCGGTGATCGCCGGCCGGCGCCCGGACGTAGCCATCGTCGCCTCCCTTCTGGAGCGACAGCACGGCCTCGAACAACTCCGGATGCACGTGTGCGATGAACCGCTCTCTCCCGATGCTCTCCAGGCGATGCACGTAATCGAACCAACTCGCCCTACGCGCGAACTTGGGCATGGGGGCGGCGCTCATCTTCCCGAACACGTTGAGGAGCGTGGCCTTGGCGCGCTGCACGCCGGGGCGTCCCTGCGGCGCCTTGTCGTAGCTGCCCTCGACGAAGGAGCGGATCACCCGCTTTTCCTCCCGCACGCGGAGATTGGGAGATCTGGCCAGGACGTCCCGCAGCGGCTGGAAGGTGCGGCTCAGGTCGGCCCAACGGGCGAAGCGGGGCACCAGCCCATCGACCCGGCGGATCGCCCGCAGCCGGACGGCGTGCACGCCCCCCGGCGAGGTCCGGATCTTACCCGACCAGGCCTCGAGGAACCCATCGAGGCGCGCGTGCAGCCGGAAGTCGAGGCGCGGCCCCTCCACGCGGATGCGGAAGCGGATGGGCTTCCCGGTCGGGGCCGTGCGCCGCGCCCGCACGCTGCCGCGTTTGAAGCGGTCGAAATCCCGCAGCTCATAGCGTGCCTGGCGGCTCCGGATGGGCGCCTCGCGCGTCGTGCGCAGATCGGGCGAGATCTCGAAGCGCGTCTCCTGGGCGGCTGCCGTGCCGGGGAAGGACGCGAGGGCGAGGAGCGCTACCGCGGTCCCCGGCCGGCGGCCGGCGCCGCGCCGGGGACCCGTAGACTCGCCGGGAGGGCGCGACTCGCAACTCGCGACGCGGACTGACGCGGCCGCGACCATCGGACCTCCTCTCCGCCGGACCGAACCGGATCCACGGGCGACCGCGCACCCCCGACTCGCCACGATGTGAAAGTGTCGAGCCGGCCTCGCTGGGGCACAAGGGCGACCGCACGCGCGGATTGCTCGGCGACTCCCCGTTGGGGACATTTGCCCAATCCGTTGGATCGATTCTCGAGGAGACCGAGCAGATGCCCGAAAAGCGCCCTTGTCCGCGCCTCGCTTCCAGGATCAACCGCCGCCTCGGCGCCGCCCTCGCGGGGGCGCTCGTGCTGTGGCTCGCCCTCCCCCCCGCGGGCTCGGCCCAGGAGGCGTCGCCCCCGTTGGGGTTCACGCCGTCCCACGCCGAGCGGCAGCTGGAGGCGGAGCGGCGACTCGATGCCCTGGTGACGCCGCGCAACCTGGAGACCTGGATGCGGCGCATGACGCGCCGGCCCTTCTACGTGGGAGCGCCCTACAACCGGGACAACGCGATGTGGGTGGCGGAGCGGTTCAGGGGGTGGGGCTACCAGGTCGAGATCGCCGAATACGAGGTCCTCTTCCCCGAGCCGCGCGTCCGCGAGCTCGAGATGGTCGCGCCGGAGCGCTTCGTCGCCACGCTCGCCGAGCCCGAGCTGCCCGAGGACGCCACGTCGGGAGTGGAGGGACGGCTCCCCACGTACAACGCGTACTCGGCCGACGGCGACGTCACGGGCGAGCTGGTATACGTGAACCAGGGCATCCCCGGTGACTACGAGGAGCTCGAGCGCCTCGGCATCGACGTGCGCGGGAAGATCGTGATCGCCCGGTACGGAGGCTCCTGGCGCGGCATCAAGCCCAAGGTGGCGGCCGAGCGCGGCGCCATCGCGACCATCCTCTACTCGGACCCGCGCGACGACGGCTACTTCCAGGGGGACGTGTACCCGAAGGGTCCGTACCGAATGGAGTACGGGGTACAGCGGGGCTCGGTGGCCGACATGCCACTCTACCCCGGCGATCCCCTCACGCCGGGTGCCGGCGCCACGGCCGATGCCGAGCGCCTGACGCCCGAGACCTCACCCACCGTGATGAAGATCCCGGTGTTGCCGATCTCTTACGCCGACGCGCTGCCGCTGCTCGAGGCGCTCGAAGGTCCCGTGGCGCCCGCGTCGTGGCGCGGTGCGCTCCCCATCACATACCACATCGGCCCCGGCCCGGCGCGGGTGCGCGTACGCCTGGAGTTCGATTGGAAGCTCGAGCCCGCCTACAACGTCATCGCCAAGCTCCCGGGCACGGAGTACCCGGACCAGTGGGTGCTGCGGGGCAATCATCGGGACGGGTGGGCCATGGGGGCCGCCGACCCCATCAGCGGGCACGTGGCCATGATGGAGGAGGCGCGTGCCATCGGGGAGCTGGCGAAGGCCGGCACCCCGCCCCGGCGTACCATCGTGTACGGCTCGTGGGATGCCGAGGAGCCCGGGCTCCTGGGGTCCACCGAGTGGGCCGAGCACCACGCCGATGAGCTGCGCGAAAAGGCCGTCGCCTACATCAACACCGACGGGAGCGGCCGCGGATTCCTGGGGATGGGAGGCTCGCACACCCTGCAAGCGTTCATCAACCAGGTGGCGCGCGCGGTGACCGATCCGCAGACGGGCGTCTCGGTGTGGGAGCGCCTGCACGCGGCGCAGGCGGTGAGTGGATCGCGGGAGCCCGACGACCGGTCGGACATCGGGATCAGCCCGCTCGGATCGGGCTCGGACTACACGCCGTTTCTGCAGCACCTCGGGATCGCCTCGCTCAACCTGGGCTTCGGCGGCGAGAGCGGCGGCGGCTCGTACCACTCGCAGTACGACTCCTTCGATCACTACACGCGCTTCGGCGACCCGGGCTTCCAGTACGGCGCCGCCCTGGTCAAGACGACGGCCCGGGCGACGCTCCGCCTGGCCAACGCCGATGTCCTGCCGCTCCGCTTCACGCCCTTCGTAGACCACGTGAAGACGTATCGGGACGAAGTGATGGCGCTGTCGGACGAGAAGCGGAAGGAGACCGAGCGCCGCAACCGTCTCGTGGCCACGAAGGCGTACGAGCTGGCGGCGGACCCGACGCTGACCTACGTGCCGCCGCCCGCGCAGGACGAGGTGCCCTATCTGAACTTCGCCCCGCTCCAGAACGCCGTGGCCCGACTGGAGGAGAGCGCCAAGGCGTACGACAGGGCATACGAGGCCGCGGCCGCGGCGCACGCCTCGGTGGAAACGGGCGCATCGTCCGGTGCGGGCGGCCGCGCGGCGGCCACGGACGCCTCGCGGGCCGCCGGAGGCGAGCACCGGGCCTTGCTCGAGCGTCTCAACGCGGCCCTCATGGCCACGGAGCGCGCCATGACCCGCGACGACGGGCTGCCTCGCCGCCCCTGGTTCCGCCACCAGATCTACGCCCCCGGGTTCTACACGGGGTACGGGGTCAAGACGCTTCCGGGCGTGCGCGAAGCCATCGAGGAGCGCGAGTGGGAAGAGGCGGCGCGCCAGGTCGAGCGGCTCGCCGATACCCTGCGCGGGCTTGCCGAGGCGATCGACGAAGCGCGTCGACTGGTGGGCGCGTGAGTAGCGGGCCGGCGGTGGCGCTGGCCCTCGCGGCGGGACTCTCGCTGGGGGCCCCGTCGGAGAAGGCGTGGGCTTCCCCGTCCGGGGCCCCAGGCCCCGCTTTCGACCCGGCGAGCGCCACCCGCATGGTCCCGGCGACGGGCGCGCTGCGCGGGCCCTCGGACGGACGAGCGCAGGAGGGGCTCGCGGCCCGCATCGACTCCATGGCGCGCCTGGCGACCGAAGAGGGGCAGGCGGCCGGGCTCTCGATCGCGGTCGTGCGCGGCGTCGATACCCTCGCCATGGCCGTCTACGGCCACGCCGACCTCGAGCTCGACGTGCCGATGCCCCCCGAGGCGGTGTTCGAGATCGGCTCGGTGACGAAGCAGTTCACCGCCGCGGCGGTCCTGCTGCTCCGCGACGCGGGGAAGCTCTCGCTGGATGACGATCTGACGAAGTGGATGCCGGAGTATCCCACGGGAGGCCGGGCGATCCCCATCCGACGGCTGCTCGATCACACGTCGGGCATCAAGGGGTACACCGAGATGCCGCAGTTTCCGAGGTTCACGACCCAGGACCTGCCGCGAGACTCGCTGGTGGCCCTGTTCGCCGCCGAGCCGTTCGACTTCGAGCCGGGCGAGTCGCTCATCTACAACAACTCGGCCTACTTCCTGCTAGGGCTCATCATCGAGAAGGCGAGCGGTAGATCGTACGAGGACTTCGTCGAGGAGCGGCTGTTCGAAGCGGCCGGCATGAGCAGCTCGCGCTATTGCCACAAGGACGAGCTCACGCCCCGGCGCGCCAAGGGATACCAGCCGTCGTCCGAGGGTCTGAGGCCCGCGGATTACCTGAACCACCTGTGGCCCTACGCCGCGGGCTCCCTCTGCTCGACGGCGCGCGATCTCATGGCGTGGAACCAGGCGCTGCACGGCGACGGGCAGGGTGGCGACCTGCTCCCCGCAGACAGCTACCGCGAGCTCATCACGCCGGGCGCGCTCGCCGACGGCACGCGGCTGCGCTACGCCATGGGGCTGGGCATCACGTACCGGGACGGATCGCCCCGCATCGCGCACGGGGGCGGCATCTACGGCTACGTGTCGGAGCTCCGCTATCTGCCCGAGCACGACCTCTCCATCGCCGTGCTCATCAACACCACCGGCCAGGCCGATCCGAGCGAGATGGCCGAGGCCATCGAGAACTTCGTTCTGGGGCCCGAGGCGCCTCGGCGCCCGCGGGAGTTCGCCGGCGACCTGAGGCCCTACACGGGGAGGTATCGTGGTCCTGGCCGCGGACGGCGCCTCGCCGCCACCGTGCGCGTGGGCGACGACGGAAAGCTGACCCTCCGCCTGCCGCCGGGAGAGGAGCGCCGCCTGGACTGGCTGGGCGCGCACACGTTCGGGTCGGGCGAGCGCCGGTACACGTTCGTCCCGGGCAGCGACGGGTTCGACACCCTGCGGGTCGACCACGTCGCCGGCCATTACGTGCTCCGCAGGGTCGGCCGGTGAGGGCGTCGCCCGACCGCCGACGTCGGCTTCTCGCCGGGCGCCCGCGCCCCGCTTTCGAGACCCGATGAATGTCGCCGTGATCGGCGTCGGGGCGGTGGGCGGCTACTTCGGGGCGCGCCTCGCCGAGGCCGGCCACGCCGTCACGTTCATCGCGCGAGGCGAGACGCTGCGCGCCCTGCGGGCCGCGGGGCTGCGCGTCGAGAGCCCGGCGGGCGACGTCGATCTGACCGACGTGCAGGTCACCGACGACCCATCCCGAGTGGAGCCGGTGGAGCTGGTCGTGCTCGGGGTGAAGGCCTGGCAGGTCCCCGAGGCGGCGGGTGCCGCGCGGCCGCTGCTCGGGCCCGATACGGCAATCCTGCCGCTTCAGAACGGCATCGAAGCGCCGGCGCAGATCTCCGACACGGTGGGCGCGGCGCACGCGCTCGGCGGGCTCTGCCGCATCATCTGCGCGGTCGGCCAGCCCGGCACCGTGCGACATCTGGGGGCCGACCCGACCATCGTGCTCGGGGAGCTGGACGACAGCCGCAGCGAGCGCGTAGGACGGATCGTCGCCGCGTTCGAGCCCGCCGTCGGCGCGACCGCCCTGATCGCCGACGACATCATGGCCGAGATGTGGAAGAAGCTCGTGCTGATCACGGCCACGAGCGGCGTGGGAGCGACGGCCCGGGTCCCCTTCGGCGAAGTGCGCGCGGCGCCCGAGACGCGTCGGCTCCTGCGCGACTGCATGGCCGAGGTCGTGTGCGTCGCGGGGGCGGCGGGCTCGCATCTGCCGGGCGACCTGCCCGACCGACTCATGGATTTCGTGGATGGGCTGCCCGCCGACGGCGTGCCGTCGATGCAACGCGACATCGCGCAGGGACGACCCTCCGAGCTGGACGCGCAGCTCGGCGCCGTGCGCCGGGCCGGCCGAGCCACGGCCACCCCGACCCCGATCGTGGACACGCTGTACGCGGCCCTGTTGCCGCTCGAGCTTCGCGCCCGCAGGGCCGCGACGTAGCCGCGGTCCTGGCCGGACGCTCTGGCCGGACCCAGGAGGTAGGACGTATGCGACCGCTCGATGATCTCCGCCTCGTACCCGCGCTGCTCGCCGGCGCGGCGCTCCTCGCGACCGCGCCATCGGCGTTCGGCATGCCGCGGCAGGGGCAGCCCGCGACCTCGCCGCCCGCCGCGCCCGCCGACGTGCCGAAACCGGGGGACCTGATCGCATCGCCCGCCAGCGAGCTGACCCCCCTGGTGGAGCGCTACGCCAGCGACCGGGCCGGGCTGGAGCGTCGCTGGAACGTGCCCTATTCCGCGGCCCGCCGGGAGCGGCTGCGCAGATTTCACCTCGACTGGCGGGCGGCTCTCGACGACGTGGCCTTCGACGCGCTCGGTCTCGAGGCCCGCGTTGACCACGTCCTGCTGGGCAACGAGATCCGGTATCGTCTGGAGCTGCTGGAGCGCGAGGAGAGGCTGGCGCGCGAGATCGGTGCCTTTCTCCCGTTCATGGGCGCCCTGGTGGCGCTCGAGGAGCGGCGCCGAAGCCGCGAGCCCGTGGCGTCCGAAGCGGCCGCGGCCGAGCTGGCCACGCTGGAGACGCGCATCGAGGACACGCAGGACGAGCTCGAGGCGCGGCTCGAAGCGGACAGCGCGGTCTCGCGCATCGCGGCGCTCCGGGCGGCGAACGCGCTCGAGGGTCTGAGCGATCGGCTGAAACGCTGGTACGAGCACTACGCGGGGTACGATCCCGTGTTCACCTGGTGGAACGAGGATCCGTACGAGCGGGCCGCCGCGGCGCTCGAAGCCTACGGCACCTTCTTGCGCGAGAAGGTGATCGGCTACCGGGAGGGCGAGGACGAGCCCATCGTGGGCGATCCCATAGGGGCCGACGGCATGCGTGCCGATCTCATCTACGAGATGATCCCCTACGCTCCCGCGGAGCTGATCGCCATCGCCGAGCGGGAGCTCGCCTGGTGCGAGGCCCGCATGTTGGAGGCGTCGCGAGAGCTCGGCTTCGGGGAGGACTGGAAAGCCGCGCTCGAGCACGTGAAGTCGCGTCACCGTACCCCCGGCGAGCAGCCCCAACTGGTCCGCGAGCTGGCCGAAGAGGCCATCGCCTTCCTCCGCGCGCGCGACCTGGTCACCATCCCGCCGTTGGCCGAGGAGATCTGGCGCATCGAGATGATGTCGCCCGAGATGCAGAAGGTGGCTCCCTTCTTCCTGGGCGGAGAGGTGATCCGCGTGTCCTTCCCCACCGACGGGATGGAGCACGAGGACAAGCTCATGAGCATGCGGGGCAACAACGAGCACTTTTCGCGCGCGACGGTGCATCACGAGCTCATCCCGGGCCACCACCTGCAGGGCTTCATGACGGAGCGCTACAACTCCCATCGTCGCGTCTTCTCGACGCCGTTCTGGGGCGAAGGGTGGGCGCTCTACTGGGAGATGCTCCTGTGGGACCTGAATTTCCCAACCACCCCCGAGGATCGGGTCGGCATGCTGTTCTGGCGCATGCACCGGGCGGCGCGGATCATCTTCTCGCTCTCGTTCCACCTCGAGCGCATGACGCCACAGGAGGCGATCGACTTCCTCGTCGACCGGGTGGGACACGAGCGGGCCAACGCGGAGGCCGAAGTGCGCCGCAGCTTCAACGGCAGCTATTCGCCGCTCTACCAGGTGGCCTACATGATCGGTGGGCTGCAGATCCGCGCCCTGCACCGCGACCTGGTCCAGTCGGGCCGCATGACCGACCGCGCCTTCCACGACGCCATCCTGCAGGGCGGGCCCATGCCCATCGAGATGGTCCGCGCCCGGCTGCTCTCCGAGCCGCCACCCCGGGACTTCGCTCCGGGCTGGCGCTTCTACGGCGATCCCGGCGCTCCGCCCGGCGGGTGAGGTCGCCCGTGGCGGCGGGACGTCCGCGGGCCCGCGTGGAGGCGC
>JBFIOX010000008.1:0-19133 GCA_041610455.1 Gemmatimonadota bacterium | reverse complement strand
TCCACGGCGCCACGCTCGAGATCAAGCTCCCGAAGGTGCCGGTGCGCGAGAACGACCGGGTCGAGGAGATGAGCCGCGTCCGCCTCCGCACGATGGAGCACATGCTGATGTCGAAGCGGGTGTCGGCGCATGTGACCTCGGTCAGCGAGGTGGACTTCGAGCGGGTCGTCCAGCTGCGCAGAAAGCTCAAGGGCAAGTATGCGGAACAGGGGGTCAAGCTCACCTACGGGCCGTTCGTCTACCGCGCCATCGTCGAAGCCCTGCGCGAGTACCCGATCCTGAACGCCTCGGTGGACGGCACGCGGATCGTGTACCATGCGAACATCAACCTGGGCATCGCCGTCGCCGTCAACGAGGGCACGGAGCTCATCGTGCCCGTGCTCAAGGACGCGGACCGGCTCAGCCTCCTCGGCCTGGCCCAGGGCGCGAACGACCTGGCCGAGAAGGCCCGCAACCGCGCCCTGGACTTCGACGACATTCAGGGAGGCACGTTCACCATCACGAACGTGGGGGTGTTCGGAAACCTCTTCGGCACGCCGATCATCAACCAGCCCCAGGTGGCTATCCTCGGCACGGGCGTGATCGAGAAGCGACCTGTCGTGGCGCAGGACGAGCTCGGAAACGACGTGATCGCGATCCGACATCGGGCCTACTTCGGGCTGTCGTACGACCACCGCGTGGTCGACGGCGCCATGGCCGCGTTCTTCCTCAACAAGGTGCAGCACTACCTGGAGCACTTTCCCGACGATGGCGCCTGAGCCCCGGCGCGGTCGCCGGGCCTGATTCCGCGAAACCTGGCGGGGGGACCATGGCGGATTGGAGCGAGCTCGACCGGCGCGTGACGGACGAGCTCGGCCCCGAGCTCCGGATCGTGCGGCCATTGGGCCGCGGCGCGGTGGCGAGCGTCTACCTCGCCCGCGAGCAGGCCCTCGACCGCCCCGTCGCCGTGAAGGTGCTGTCGCCCTCCCAGGCGAGGGAGCCGACGGTGCGCAAGCGGTTCGAGCGCGAGGCCCGCTCGGCCGCGCGCATCACGCATCGGAACGTCACCTCGGTACACCGGGTGGGCCGCCTGTCGGACGGGCTCCCTTTCCTCGTGATGGAGTACGTCGACGGCAAGAATCTCGAGGACAGCCTGGCGGCGACGGGTCCCGTGAGCGAGGAGGAGGCGCGGGACATCCTGGGGCAGCTGGCCGAGGCACTCGCCGCGGCGCACGAACAGGACATCATCCATCGCGATCTCAAGCCCGCCAACGTGCTGCGGGAGAAGGCGACGGGCCGCGTCGTGCTCACGGATTTCGGGCTCGCAGCCGCCCGCGACGCGGCCGGTCTCGACACAACGCGGCTGACCATGCAGGGCCAGGTCCTGGGCGACCTCGGATTCGTGTCGCCCGAGCACCTGCGGGGCGAGGAGCTGACCGAGCTGGCGGACATCTACGCCCTCGGGGTGCTCGCCTATCACCTGCTCACCGGCGTCGGCCCGTACGAGGGCAAGTCGCCCGCCGACATCACGGAGGCGTGCCTGCGCAAGGCCCCGATTCCGCTCGAGCGGCTGCGGCCCGAGATCGACGGGCAGCTGGCGGCCCTCATCGCGCGCTGCCTCGCCAAGCGGCCCGAGCAGCGGCCCTCGGCCGAGGACCTCGTGCGCGAGCTGGCCCCCGAAGCCGTGAACGGGGCGGGGGGCTCCGGGGCGCCGGTCCACACATCCGCGCTCGGGCAGTTCTTCGGCGAGCTCCAGCGCCGGCACGTCTACAAGGTCGGGGCCGCGTATCTGGCGGTCGCCCTCGCGGTGATCGGCCTCACCGAGGGCGTGCAGACGCCGCTCGACGTATCGGACGCCACGAGCCGCGTCATCGTCGGGATGCTGCTGGCCGGCTTCCCCGTGACGCTGGCACTGTCGTGGATGTTCGACATCCGGGCGGGCCGCATCACACGCACGGCCGACGTGGAGGCCGGGGGCGCCCTGCGGCGTCGCATCATTCCCGCCGCCGGCCTGCTCTTCAGCCTGGTGCTCGCCGCGCTCATCTGGCGTTGGGTGCTGCAGCGCGGGGCCGGCTGACGGCGCGCGCCCGCACAGGCTCGGCGAGGCCCGTGGCGCGGGCGTAGCGCCTGCCGCGAGGGCGGGCTCCGCCAACTTGACGCCCCCGGCGCGCTCGGGTACGCTGGCGCGTCGGTACGGCGGGGCGACCCGGTAGAGGCTCGACCACACGGGAGCGGCATGGAAAGCTCGGTCGCGGTGCGGGAACGCGGGTTTGGGACCACGAACCGGCGGGACGCGTGGTGGGTTCCACCGCTCAGCGTGGCCGTCGGCCTCGGCATCTGCGGCGCCTATGCCACCTGGGCCGTGCTGCAGGGCCGGCACTACTACGTCGACCCCTACCTGTCGCCCTTCTATTCGCCCTGCATCGCGGCCAGCTGCCCCGCCGAGATCCGCCTCCTCGGGATCTCCTGGTGGCCGCTTTCGCCCGCCATCCTCATGATGGGCATCATCCTCGGGTTCCGCGCCACCTGTTACTACTACCGCAAGGCGTACTACCGCGCCTACTTCCTCGACCCGCCTGCCTGTGCGGTGGGCGAGCCGCGCGGCCACAAGTACAAGGGCGAGACGGCGTTTCCGTTCATCCTCCAGAACTTGCACCGGTACTTCCTGTACCTGTCGATCATCGTCTGGCTCTTCCTCACGTACGACACGATCCACGCCTTCTTCTTTCCGGAGGGGCTCGGGGTCGGCGTCGGTTCGCTCGTGCTGTTGGTCAACCTCGTGCTCCTCTCGGGCTACCTCTTCGGGTGCCACTCGCTGCGGCACCTCGTCGGCGGCAACATCGATTGCTACTCGTGCGCGCTCGGCGGCCGCGCGCGCCACGGGGCGTGGAAGCGGGTGAGCTGGTTCAACGATCGGCACATGGGGTTCGCCTGGTTCAGCCTGGTGTTCGTATGCCTCACCGACCTCTACATCCGACTCGTCGCCATGGGGGCGATCCAGGACCTGCGTCTGATTTGACGATGACTGCGCGCGGGCCGCGGCGGGGCCGAGCCGCCGCGCGCGAGGAACCTCAACACGGACTTTCATGGAGATTCGAGAGCGTCACGAACACGACGTGCTGGTGATCGGGGCCGGCGGCGCCGGGTTGCGCGCCGCTATCGCCGCGGTCGAGGCCGGCTGCTCGGTGGGGCTCGTGTGCAAGTCGCTCCTCGGCAAGGCCCACACCGTGATGGCCGAGGGCGGCATCGCCTCCGCGCTCGGCGTCGTGCGATCCGAGGACAACTGGCGGGTGCACTTCCGCGACACCATGCGGGGAGGGAAGGGCCTCAACGACTGGCGCATGGCGCAGATCCACGCGCAGGAGGCCCCCGACCGCGTGCGCGAGCTGGAGGCGTGGGGCGCGCTGTTCGACCGCACCGAGGACGGCCGGATGAATCAGCGGCCCTTCGGTGGCCATACGTACGCGCGCCTGGCCCACGTGGGGGACCGCACGGGGCTCGAGATGATCCGCACGCTGCAGGATCACGCGGTGCACGAGGGGGTCGACGTGTTCATGGAGTGCACCGTGATCCGCCTCTTCCGCGCGGGGGACCGCGTGGCGGGGGCCTTGGCCTACTGGCGTCCGACGGGGGAGTTCGTGCTGTTCCGGGCCAAGTCGATCGTCCTCGCCACGGGCGGGATCGGCAAGGCGTGGCGCATCACCTCGAACTCCTGGGAGTACACCGGCGACGGGATCGCCATGGCGTACGAGATCGGCGCGGACCTCCTGGGGATGGAATTCGTCCAGTTCCACCCCACCGGGATGGTGTGGCCCCCCAGCGTGCGGGGGACGCTGGTCACCGAGGGGGTGCGGGGCGAGGGCGGGGTGCTCAAGAACAGCGAGGGCGAGCGCTTCATGTTCCGCTACGTGCCCGAGATGTTCGCGGGCGACTACGCGGAGAGCGAGGAGGAGGCGGATCGCTGGGTGGAGGGCGACCGCGTCAACAACCGCCGTCCCCCCGAGCTCCTCACCCGCGACGTCGTGGCCAAGGCGATCCTCGCGGAGGTCGAGGCCGGCCGCGGCACCCCCCACGGCGGCGCCTTTCTCGACATCGCCAGCAAGCAGAGCCCCGAGTACATCCGAAAGAAGCTCCCCAGCATGTACCACCAGTTCAAGGAGCTGGCGGGCGTCGACATCACGGTCGACGCGATGGAGGTCGGTCCCACGACCCACTACGTGATGGGCGGCGTGAAGGTCGACCCCCGGACGGCCGAATCCACCGTGCCCGGCCTCTACGCGGCCGGCGAGGTCGCCGCGGGACTGCACGGAGGCAACCGTCTGGGCGGAAACTCGCTCTCCGACCTGATCGTCTTCGGGCAGCGGGCCGGCGACGCGGCGGCGGCGGCGGCGCGGGAGCGGGGGCCGGTGCCGGACATTCCGGAGTCGGAGCTGGAGGAGACGCTGGCGGAGGCGGTGGCCCCCTTCGGTCGCGAGGGCGGCCACAACCCGTTCGCGGTGCTCGAGGAGCTGCAGCGGGTGATGCAGGACAAGGTGGGGATCGTGCGCACGGGCCAGGGGCTCGAGGAGGCGATCCAGGACATCCGCGCGCTGCGCGGGACCCTCAGGGCGTGCTCGTGCGACGGCGGCCGCGCCTACAACCCGGGCTGGAACACCTGGCTCGACCTGCATTCGTTGCTCCAGGTCTCCGAGGCCGTGGCGCTCTCGGCGCTGGACCGCGAGGAGAGCCGCGGCGCGCACACCCGCCTCGACTTCCCGGATACCCGCGCGGAGCTCGGCGGGCACAACACCATCGTCCGCCTCGATTCCGCGCGCATGGTAGTGGACAAGGAGACCGTGCCGGACCCGCCCGACGATCTCCGGAAGCTCATCAAGGAAGGGGTGTGACGGCGTGGCTCAGCGGACGTTCGAGGTGTATCGCGGCACGGATCGGGCAGGCGAGCTGGAGGAGTACAGGATCGAGGCGGAGGAGGGGATGGTCGTGCTCGATGGCCTGCACCGGATCCAGGCCGAGCATGCCCCCGACCTCGCGGTGCGCTGGAACTGCAAGGCGGGCAAGTGCGGCTCCTGCGGTTGCGAGGTGAACGGGAAGCCGCGGCTCACCTGCATGACCCGCCTCTCGGACTATCCCGCAGGCGAGAAGATCACCGTGATGCCCATGAAGGCGTTCCCGGTCATCAGGGACCTCGTGGTCGACGTCTCGCAGAATTACCGCAACAACGCCTCCATTCCGCGCTTCAAGCCGCGCCCCAAAGACGCGGAGGACGGGTGGCGGATGCAGCAATACGAGGTCGAGCGCGCGCAGGAGATGCGCAAATGCATCGAGTGCTTCCTGTGTCAGGACGTGTGTCACGTCCTCCGCGCGCACGACAAGCACGAGGAGTTCATCGGACCCACCTACCTGGTGCGCGTGGCGGGCTACAGCCTCAATCCGATAGACGTGGAGGACCGCACGGAGTTCCTCAAGCGGAAGGGCGGGATCGGCTACTGCAACATCACGAAGTGTTGCACGGAGGTGTGCCCGGAGCACATCACCATCACGGACAACGCGATCATCCCCCTCAAGGAGCGCGTCGTGGACCGCTATTACGATCCGCTCCGATCGCTGGTCCGGCTGATCCGCCGCAAGTAGCCCTTTCCCGAGGACCGCGCGCCGGGCGGCTACGGCCCTCGTGGCGCCTCAGCCCACCGCACCTCAGCCCGCGGCCAGGTGGTCCTCGAGGTTGATCACCGTCATCCCCACGATGCGCCGGATCCCGGACGCGGTGGTGAGGTAGACGTCGGCCTCCCCCACCAGGGCCGTGGCGATCTGGATGGCGCGCTCCGGGCGGCCCCCGAGCTGGGCCCGCACCTCTGCCGCCTGCACCGCGATCTCCGGCGTCGTGGGCACGAGCTCCAGACCGCCGTGCACCTGTATGGCCTGGGCCAGCTCCTTCGCGAGGTCGGCCCGCCCCAGCCTATAAAGCTCGGCGAGGATCTGGTACAGGCTGACCGCGGATGTCTGGGCGCGGATCTCCCCGTCCCGGACGGCGGCCAGGACCGGCTTGGTGAGGCTCAGGTAGGCGGGGTCGCCGAGCAGATGGAGGGCGAGCACGCGGGCGTCGAGGTGGGTCAGCCGGGCGTCCGTGAGCTGACGCAGCAGGACCTGACGACCGCGGGCCGTCGCCGTCACCCGGCGCTCACCCGTCGACGAGCTCGTCCCAGAGTCGGTCCTTCTTCACCGCCTCCCCCAGGAACCCGGCCAACCGGTCCTCGAGATCGGGCGGCTGCCGGGACATCCGGATCACGTCGTCCTGCACGGTTACGATCAGCCGGTCGCCCGGCTCGAGCGAGAGTGCATCGCGGGCCATCTTCGGGACCACGATCTGGTTCTTGCTGCTCATCTTGACGGACACCGTCATCGACGCCTCCGGCCCGGGTCCACGAGGCCGGAATGTACGCTTTACGAAGCCGCTTTACAAGGATTCGTGCGGACTCTCGGGGGGTATGGAGGTGGGCATGGGAGCGCTTTACGTGGCGATCAGAGGATCCAGTACAGGAAGCCCGCGTAGCCGGCCAGCAGGAGGAAGCCCTCGCGGCGGCTGAGCTCCTTCTTGGTGAGCGACAGCGGGATGAGCACGATGGAGAACATGAGCGCGGGAAGCACCTGCTGCACCACGAGCCGGGGTGGCAGCTCGAGGGGTCGGACCAGGGCGGCCGATCCGAGCACCAGGCCCAGGTTGAAGACGTTGGAGCCGATGACGTTGCCGATCGCGATGTCTCCCATGCGCCGGAGGGCCGCTGCGACGGTCGAGGCGAGCTCCGGCAACGAGGTGCCGATCGCGATCATGGTGGCGCCGATGACCGGCTCGGGGATGTCGAACGCGAGGGCGATCTCTTCCGCCGCGCCGAGCAGCCAATGGGCGCCGAAGAGCAGACAGGGAAGGCCGACCAAGATACGGCTGAGAGCCCAGCGGGCCCCCTGGTGCGGCTCCGCGGGCGTTCCGGCGAGCTCGGGCGTGGCGCCCCCTCTCGTCTCCCCGTCGACCGCGCCGGGCGCGTCCGCCGAATCCTCGGGTGACGACGCCCCGGCGGCCCGGGCCGCCTCCGCCTCTCGCTCCACCTCCCGCGCGATCTCGTCCAGGCCGCCGCCCCCCCAGCGGAGCAGGAACAACAGGTAGAGCGCGAAGCCGGACACGAGCGCCAGCCCATCGAGCCGCCCCAGAGCGTGGTTGAGCGAGAGCAGCATCACGATCGTGAGGACGAAGATGACCAGCGGCGTCTCGCGCACGATGAGGCGGCGGTGCACGGTGATGGGCCGGATCAGCGCGCCCAGACCGACGATGAGCCCCACGTTCGCCACCGTGGAGCCCATCACGTTGCCCACCGCGACGCCGGGTTGATGGTTGAGGGAAGCTGCCGCGCTCACCACCAGCTCGGGGGCCGAGGTGCCGAAAGCGACGACGGTGAGGCCGACCACGAGCGAGCTGACGCCGAGCCGCTGAGCGAGGCGGGAGGCGCCGCGCACGAGCCAGTCGGCCCCGAGCGTGAGGAGCGTGATCCCGAGGAAGAAGATCGCTACCTCGCGGAGCATGTCCACTGCTCGAAAGGGAGCTCAGGAGCGTGGACCGCGTGACGGGCGCACGCCAGACCCGGCTCGCGCCGCCGCATCACACGTTCATCCGGGGGGCGAAAGGACTTGGGGCCGGGCGCGGGGGCCCACGGGCGATGCCTGTGGAGCTTTCTCCCGCTACTTGCCTGCCGCGGAGAGGCTCGGCCGCTCCGGCTCCTGGGCCGTTCGTTCCGCCGGCTTCACGGCGACCGCCTGCGGCTTCTTCGCCGTCGCGTCGCTTCCCATGTGCAGTCGGCCGTCCACCCGGCCGCCTTCGTCGAGCTTCACTCGTCGGCTGCGGATGTCCCCCTCGATCTGGCAGGTCTCCTGGAGCTCGACGCGGCTCGCGCCGGTCACGGTGCCCGTCACGGTGCCCGCGACCACCACGTCTTGCGTCTCGATGTCCCCGCTGACCGTGCCGCCCTTGCCGACCACCACCGATTTGGTGGCCCGGATGGAGCCCTCGACCTTGCCCTCGACGCGCACCGTGCCATCGCACTTGATGTCGCCGATGATCTCCATCCCCGACCCGATCACGGAGACGACGTCGCTCATCTCACGAACGGGTCCATCGCTTCTCGGTTCCCTTGCCATGTCAGCTCGATCCTTACCTCTGTTCCACACGGTTCCTTCCGCTCACCGAACCATTCCGACCAACCTCCCCGGCCACGTGCGCGAGCGGATCCAACAGCTGCCCGTCCTGGCGAATCTCGAGGTGCAAGTGCGGGGCCGTCGACCGCCCCGTGTTGCCCGAGAGGGCGATGACCTGAAGTCGCTCCACCGAATCGCCGGCCGAAGCGAACAACCAGGAGTTGTGCCCATACAATGACGCCAGGCCGCCGACGTGCGCAATCCGCACGAACTTGCCGTAAACCGAATCTTCCCCGACCTCGGTCACGCGGCCCGCGCGGATGGCGCGCACGTACGACCCGCTGGGCACCGCGATGTCGACGCCTGTGTGCCCGCCGGGTGAGGAGGCGGCGCGCGAGCCGAACGTCCTGGTGACGAAGCCGCTCTGGGTCAGCGGCCAGGCCGCCGCCGTCGAGGCCGCATCGCTCCGCGCGATCACGCCGGGCGATTCGAACGGGATCGTGACGCCGCCCTCGCTCGGCTCGCCCGCCGTGACCGCCGCTCGCAGGCGCTCATAGCGCGTCTCCATCTGGGCGAGGCGCTCGGCCAGCCGCGTTACCTGGGCGGCCTCACCCCGTACCTCCGCCAGCTCGCGGTCGAGCGCGGCGACCGCCGCGGACTCGTCGCGCGCCGTCCAATAGCGACCACCCACCACTCCGAGCCCCAGCAGCGATACCGCGGCGATCGCGAATCCGGACAAGAGCCGGCCGCGGCGGATGCGCAGCGTGTGCGACTGCAGCCCGTCCTCGCGGACCAGGTGGACGGTCCACCCGGAGAGGGGGCTCACCCTTCGAGCTCGGCGGCCACACGCTCGCCGGCGATGAGCTGGATGAGGCGGAGCAGGTCGTCGGCGTCGTGATAGGTGGCGACGAGCTCGCCCCCGCCGCCGGAGCGCGGGCGGATGCGCGCCTGCGTCCCCAGGGCCCGCTCGAGCACCAGCTCGGCACGCCGCAGCACCGGATCCTTGGCCGCCGGCTCGACCCGCGTGCGGCCGGGGCGGGCGGGTGCCGGCGTGCGCGAGGCCCGCACGCGCCGCTCGGTCTCGCGGACCGACCAGCCCTCCTCCGCCGCGAGCCGCGCGGTGGCCACCTGCGCCTCCGCATCGTCGAGGCCGAGGATCGCGCGCGCGTGACCGGCCGTGAGACGGCCGGCAGCGAGAAGCTCCTGCACGGCGGTCGGCAGCGTGAGGAGGCGAAGCGCGTTCGACACCGTGGACCGGTCGCGACCCACGTGTCGCCCCACCTCCTCCTGGGTCAGCTCGAACTCCTCGATGAGGCGCTGGTAGCCGCGCGCCTCCTCGAGCGGCCCGAGATCTTCACGCTGCAGGTTCTCCACCAGCGCCAGCACGAGCATCTGCTCGTCGCTGAGCGAGCGGGTGACCACCGGCACGCGCGTCCACCCGAGCTGCTGGACGGCCCGGAAGCGACGCTCGCCCGCGACGATCTGGAAACCGCCGCCGGCGGGCCGCACCAGGAGCGGTTGCAACAGCCCGTTGGCGCGGATCGAGCCCGCCAGCTCTTCCAGCGCCGCCGCGTCGATCTCGCCCCGCGGCTGGAACGGGTTCGGCCGGATGCGGGAGAGCTCGACCTCGGCTTCCGAGTCGGGGGTCGTCCCCTCCAGGTTCTCTCCGAGCAGCGCGGCGAGCCCCTTCCCGAGACGACGGTCGTCCTTAGACAAGGGCGCCCACCTCCGCATCGCGCTCGATGAGCTCGCGCGCGAGGCTCAGGTATCCGCGGGCGCCGCTCGAGAGCACGTCGTACAGGGCGATCGGCTTGCCGAAGCTGGGCGCCTCCGCAAGCCGGATGTTCCGCGGGATCATCGTCTCGAACACCTTCCCCCCGAAGTACTCCCGCGCCTCGGACGCCACCTGTTTCGCGAGATTGAGCCGGGAGTCGTACATGGTCAGCAACACGCCCTCGATGTCGAGCCCCGGGTTGATGCCCCGCTGCACGAGCCGGATGGTGTTGAGCAGCTGGCTCAGCCCCTCGAGCGCGTAGAACTCGCACTGGATCGGGATGAGCACGGAGTCGGCTGCGGCCAGGGCGTTGAGGGTCAGTATGCCGAGCGAGGGGGGCGAGTCGATGAGGACGTAGTCGTAGCGATCCCGCACGCCGTCGAGCCGCTTCCGCAGCACGCGCTCGCGGTCCTTCCGGTCGATGAGCTCCAGCTCCGCGCCGGCCAGGTCACGACTGGCCGAGACCACGGAGAGGCAGGGGAAGTGGACCTCGGGGCGGACGGCGTCCTCGAGCGGCGAGCCATCCACGAGACACTCGTACACGGTCGGCACGTCGCCGTCCTTGCGCAGCCCGAAGCCCGACGTCGCGTTGCCCTGCGGGTCGCAGTCGATCACCAGCGTCCGGCGCTCGGCGATCGCGAGGGAGGCGCCGAGATTGATCGCGGTGGTCGTCTTGCCGACCCCCCCCTTCTGGTTGGCGATGGTGATCACCCGACCCATGCTGCGCGCACGCTCCTTATTCCACGACCCCAGCCGCCGGCGTGGATTCCCATAAGTTGTTGCAAACATGATACTTACAACCACTCATCGGCGGGGTTTCCCACACTCCGGGGGCGCCACCCCGCCCGTCGAGCGGGCCGCGGGAATATACGCGCCCCCGCGCCGCGGGGCGAACCGGACCGGATCGGTCGCTTTACAGTCACGCAAAGGGCCGGAAGGGCGGGGGCCGATGGCGGATTGGGCGGCCCCGGGGGCGGACTTGACGGAGGGGACGTTTCACGAGAAACATGACGGTGAAACAACGGCGGGCGGATCCGGGCGAAGGTCGGTGGGCTCCTGCGGGGTGTTTCACGGGAAACATGACGGTGAAACAACCCCGGCTCGGGGGGGGGTGGACGCCGGGACCGGCCCGAGGTTGTTTCACGGGAAACATGACGGTGAAACAACCCCGCCGCCCCGCATCGGCGCGGCGACCGAGAGAGGAGGCCGAATGGAGCCAGCGCCGTCCGCCGAGGCACCCGACCCGTCGGAGCTCGAGATCGGGATCCTCCTCGGGGTCCTCATCGGCGAAGGACATTTCGGGGGCGACGGGCGCCAGCCCCAGGTGACGCTCCGCATGCACACCGATCACGAAGCGCTGTTCCGCTGGATCGCCGCGCGCTTCGGGGGAAAGCTCTACGGCCCCTACCACCACGGGGGCCGCAGCTACTACCAGTGGATGGCCCGCGGAGCCTTCCTCCGCGACACCCTGGTCCCCTGGCTCGATGCGTACTTGCGACCGGAGCTCGATGCCAAGACGTTCGCCCGCTACGCCGAGATGAAGACGCGCTACGGACTGGGCGCCTGAACGCCCGCCTCGTCCCGCGCCCATTCCGGAGGGACCACCGCGCCATGATTCCGCTCCGCGAGCGCCTGATCGTCGCCCTCGATGTCCCGACGCCCGGCGAGGCCCGCAGGTTGGTGGAGGGCCTGGGCGACGCCGTGGGGTTCTACAAGATCGGCCTCGAGCTCTTTCTCGCGGGCGGCTATTTCGAGCTGGCCGATCGGCTGCGCGGCGCGGGCAAGAAGATCTTCGCCGACCTCAAGCTGTTCGACGTGCCCCAAACGGTCGCCTCCGCGGTCCGACAGCTCGCGGGGCGGGATGTCGACTTCCTCACCGTGCACGGAAACGACGCGATCCTGCGCGCCGCGTGCGAGGCCTCGGACGGGCGCGTGGGCATCCTGGCGGTCACGGTCCTCACGAGCCTCGACCAGGCCGACATGGAGGACCTCGGCTTCCAGGCCGACATCCCGGCCATCGTGCTCGCCCGCGCCCGGCGGGCGGAGCGCCTGGGCTGTCGGGGCGTCATCGCCTCGGGTCACGAAGCGGCGTCGATCCGCGCCGCCACCGGGGCCGGCTTCCGGATCGTGGTCCCCGGCATACGGCCCGACGCGTCGTCGGGGCAGGACGATCAGAAGCGGACCATGGACGTGGAGGACGCGTTTCGGGCCGGTGCCGACCACATCGTGATGGGGCGTCCCATCCGCAACGCCGCGGACCCGGCCCGCGCCGCCCGCGACGTGCGGGACCGCATCGCCGCGCTGCAGGCCTCCCACCCCGCGCTCTTCCGCTAGAGCCCGGGAGGCTCGGGCACCCCCGGCACCCGCGGTCCGGCGGGCCCCGCCGGGGCCGGGGCTTCCGCCTCCCGCTTCTTGAGCGCCACCAACAGGTTCTGCAGATCGGAGGGAGACACTCCCGGCACCCGCCCCGCCTGCCCCAACGTGGCCGGCCTCACGCGGGCCAGCTTCTGCCGCGCCTCGACCGAGAGCGCGTCGAGACGCTCGTACGGCAGGTCGGCCGGGAGCGGGATGTCCTCGCGCTTGGCCAGGGAGGCCGCGCGCTCGCGGTCCCGCGCCACGTAGCCCGCGTACTTCAGGTCCATCTCGACCGAGGCGAGCGCGTCCGTATCGAGCGCGTCGCCCCCGATCCGCGCTGCCCGTACCAGCTCGCCCAGACGGACTTCCGGACGCAGGAGGAGCTTCGCGAGCGGCCCACGCTGCCCGAGCGGCGCGCTGCCCACCGCGGTCAGGTACGCCGCCACGTCCTCCGGGTCCACGCTCCGCGCCTCCACCCACTCCCGCACCCGCTCGAGCGCCTCCAAGCGTGAATCGAGGGTTTCTCGCTGCGCGTCATCCAGGAGCCCCAGTCGCACCGCGACCGGCCCCAGCCGGGTCAGACAGTTGTCCTGCCGTAGGAGCAGCCGGAACTCGGCGCGGGAGGTGAACAGGCGGTACGGCTCATCCACCCCCCGGGTCACCAGATCGTCCACCAGCACTCCCAGGAACGCCTCGTCCCGCCTGGGGATCCACGGGTCACGGTCGAGCGAGGCGCGGGCCGCGTTGACGCCGGCCACGACTCCCTGCCCGGCGGCTTCCTCGTAGCCCGTCGTGCCGTTGATCTGGCCCGCGAAGTACATCCCCGGCAGCGTCTTGAGCGCGAGCGTGCCGTCGAGCTGCTGCGGCGGGAAGAAGTCGTACTCGATGGCGTACCCCGCCTGGGTCATGGCCGCGCGCTCCAACCCGGGCACGCGCCGCAGGAACTCGCGCTGGACGTCGGGCGGCAGCGAGGTCGAGAGCCCGTTCACGTACAGCTCTCGGGTCTCCGCGCCCTCGGGCTCGAGGAACACCTGATGGGATTCGGCGTCCGGGAACTTGAGGATCTTGTCCTCGATCGAGGGGCAGTACCGCGGGCCGCGGCTGCTGATGGCGCCGCCGTACATGGCGGAGCGGGCGAGATTCTCGGCCACCACCTCCTTCACGCGGGGGCCCGCGCGCACGCGCCAGCAGGGCAGAGGCGGCGGCTGAGGACCCCGTTCCCAGTGCGAGAAGCGGCCCGCATCCGGATCGGAATCCTGCCGCTCCAGCCGCGAGAAGTCGACGGTGCGCCCGTCTACCCTGGGCGGCGTGCCCGTCTTGAACCGATCGACCTCGAGCCCCAGGCCGAGGAGCTGCTCGGCCAGCGACTCCACCGCGGGATCGCCGGCGCGCCCCGCCGCGATCCGCCGGTCCACGCCGATCCGGATGGCCCCTCGCAGGAACGTCCCGGCCGTGAGCACGACCGCCCCGGCGTCGAACCCGCTCCCGTCCGCGCAGCGCACGCCGGCCACGCGCCCGCCGCGCAGCTCGAGCCGCTCGACGGTGCCCTGGTAGAGCGTGAGCCGGTCCAGGCGCTCCAGCTCGCGGCGCACTTCGCGCGGGTACAGACCGCGGTCGCACTGGGCGCGGGGTGCCCACACGGCGGGCCCTTTTGACCGGTTGAGCATGCGGAAATGCACGGTCGTGCGATCCGTCGCGCGCCCCATGATGCCGCCCAGCGCGTCCACCTCCCGCGCCACCGTCCCCTTGGCGATGCCGCCGATGGCGGGATTGCAGGACATCTGACCCACGCGGGCCAGGAAGCTGGTGACGAGGAGGGTCCGGGCTCCGCAGCGGGCGGCGGCGCTGGCGGCCTCGCAACCCGCGTGCCCCCCTCCGATCACGATCACGTCGTAGCGCATGCGGGCAACAATAGAGGCGCTTCGGGCATCAGACCACCGGCGCGGGGCCCGCCCGCGTCCATGGCACTTTCGCCCTGATGCGGTGTACTGGGGCTAATCCTCGAAGTCCCAGGGACCGCCCACGGAGCCACACTGATGATAGAACTGCCCGATGTCGAGCGGATGATCGAGGGAATTGCCGGGTACACCACCGGCAAGACCGTCTCCACGGTGCTCATCGACGACCCCGAGGTCGTCGAGCTGTCGGCCGAGCTCGCCGACGAGTACCTCGCCGGACACGCGATCGCTTCGGTGGAGCGGCACGGCAAGTACGTCGTCCTGCGCTTCCGCTCGGAGTACAGCCTCGTCTTCGACATGGGCGACGACGGCCGCTTGCGGCTGGAGTCGCAGACGGCCCCGGCCACGGAGCGCACCAAGATCCGGCTGCAGTTCGCCGCCGGCCGCGAGCTCCGGTTCAGCTCGTCCCGCTCCGAGGGCGTCGTCCACGCGGTGCAGGGAGACGAGTTCTCCGACTCGGGAGCGCTCGAGAGCCTCGGGGTCGACCCGCTGAGCGAGGAGCTGACGGCGGAGCGCTTCCAGCGGCTGGCGGAGGAGAACCCGCGCTCGACGCTCAAGGGCTTCCTCCTCAACGAGAAGGCCATCGCGGGGATCGGGAACGACTACGCCGACGAGATCTGCTTCCAGGCCGGCGTGCGGCCGGACGAAAAGGTCTCCAACCTCGTCCCCGAGCAGCTGCAGCGCGTGCACCGCTACCTGAGGAGAGTGCTGCGCCGCGCCACGCTGCACTGGAGCGCCGCGCACTCCGATCCCGGTTGGCTGATCAACTACCGCAACGGCCGCAACTCCTGCCCGCGTTGCCAGCACAAGCTCAAGTCGCTGCGGGTCACGGGGCGAAAGACGGTGCTCTGCCCCCGATGCCAGCGGGCCGCCTGACCGCGTGATCGCGGGCCGGCGTCCCCCCCGGGGGATGCCGGTTCCTCGGCGCCGCGCTCACTTCCCAACGCAGAAGCGGGCGAACACCGCGCCCAGCACCTCCTCGAGCTCCGTGACCCCCACGATGCTCTCGAGCGCCGCCACCGCGTCCTGCAGGTGGGTGCTCGCGATCTCGGCGGGTCCGCCTCCGCGGACCAGACGCCGGAACTCCTCCACGTGCGCCGCGGCCGCCTGGAGCCCGCGGACGTGCCGCCGCCGCGTCACAAGCGGCGGCTCGCCCGCCGCCCGCAAGAGCCCGAAAGAGGCTTCGACCAGCGCCTCGCGCAGGGCCGCCACGCCCTCGCCGGTCACAGTCGACACCGCGCACTCCCGTGGGCTGCCGGCGAGCGCTTCGGCGGGCCGCGCCTCGCCCGCCCCATGGACATCGGACTTGGTGCGGACCAGCAGCAGCGTCGCCCCCCGCGCGGCGACCTCGCGAGCCAGCCGCGCGTCGGCTGCGGACGGCTCCCGGCCCGCCTCCACGCACAACAGCACGAGCTCCGCGTGGCCCAGGTAGCCGCGCGCCACCTCGATCCCCATGCGCTCGATCGGCTCGGCCCCCTCCCGCACCCCTGCGGTGTCGACCAGCCGGAAGGGATATCCCTCGACCACGATGTCGGCCTCGATCGCGTCCCGGGTGGTCCCCGGCGTGGGCGTCACGATAGCCCGCTGTCGTCCCACTAACTCATTGAAAATACTAGACTTACCGACATTCGGAGCGCCCGCGATGACGACGAGTGCGCCGTCCCGCAGACGCTCGCCCTCGGGGGCGTAGCGCAGCAGCTCCGCGATCCGATCGGCCACCAGGCGCCCCCCCGCGTCCAGGGCCGCCGCGTCCACGGGTCCCTCGTCCTCCTCGGGAAAGTCGATGTCGTACGCGACGGTCGCCTGCAGCGCGAGCAAACTCTCGCGCAACGCATCGACGCGCGCCGAGAGGGCCCCCACGAGCTGCGACATCGCCGCGTCGTGGTGCGCGGGGCTGCTCGCCTCGATCAGATCGAGCGTGGCCTCCACCTGGATGAGGTCGAGCTTCCCGCTCAGGAACGCCCGGCGGGTGAACTCGCCCGGCTCGGCCACCCGCGCTCCGGCCGCGCAGGCCGCGTCCAGGATGAGGGCCGGCACCAGCGCGCCCCCGTGGCAGCTGATCTCGACCACGTCTTCGCCCGTGTAGGACGCCGGCGCCTGGAACCAGGTCACCAGGGCCCGGTCCAGCACGCGCCCTTCCGCGTCGCGCACCAGCGCGAGGCGCGGCACCCGTGGCTCCAGGGTGGGCACGCGCAGGGCCGCCGCGACCCGCGTCGCCGCGACCCCACTGATCCGCACCAGGGCCACGCCCGCTCGCCCGGCCGCGGTGGATATCGCGGCGATGGTGTCCTCCGCTCGGTCTGTTCGCATTCCCTGGCCCCCGACGCGACACTTCGTACCTTCGGGCCCATGCCAGCTCCGACCCGACTCCGGCGCCCTGCCGCCCGCGCCGCCTGCGCGGCCCTCCTCCGCAGGCCCGCGCGATGGGTCCCCGGGCTGCGCGCCGCCGCCCTCCTCGCTGCCGTGCCCGCCGTCGTCGCGGCCCAGGATGCCGGGCCCCCGGCCGAGCCACGCGCCGCGGACGGGACCCACGCCCCCCCGGCCAGCCTCGCCGACGCCGACGGCCACCCGTTCCGCACCCCGCGCAGCTCGGCCGTCGAGCCCGTGCACAGATTGGCCTTTGTGCTGGCCGAGCGCGACGCCGACCACCGGGTCGAAGCCATCGCCGACATCGGAGACCGGCTCGGATTCTGGATCCGGAGGGGCGACGGCGGGAGTCTGCGCCTGGCTGGCGCCGTGCACGCCGGTGCCCTCTCGCGCTTCGATCTCGAGAGCCCGAACAACAATTTCCTAGAGGTCCACTACCGGGTGGGCTTCCTCCTCCGCGCCGGGTACCGGCGCGTGGCCGCGCGCGCAGAGCTCTATCACGTGAGCTCGCATCTGGGTGACGAGATCTTCGAGTTCGGCGGCCGCCAGCCCATCAGCACGAGCCGCGAGGGCTTCGACCTCCTCTTCCAGGCCGCGCTCTTTCCGGGAGCCTCCGCCTACGCCGGCGGCGGCGTGTTGCTCCGCTCCACCCGCGACCTTCGGCGCCTGACGTTCCGCTCGGGGTTCGATTGGGAGTCGACCGCGGACAGCTGGGCGCGGCCGTACGTCGCGGGCGAGGCGTTCGGGTGGTCCGAATTCGATTGGGACCCGATCATCGCGCTGGAGGCGGGGGTGGCCCTGGGCCGTGGGGCGAGGTTGGGCCTTCTGACCGGGTTCGGCCCGTCGCGCGCCGAGCAGTTCTTCGGAGAGACCGAGACGTTGTTCGGGCTCTCGGTCTCCTACGTGCGCTGAGCCCCCGGGCGGGCCGCGCGTCCGGTCGGCCTCAGGAGCGCCGTAGCCCCGATCGCTTCGAGGCCGAGCGGGTGCGCGGCGCCTTGCGCGAGGCTCCCTTTCGCCCCTCCGCCGCCCCAGCCTCGCCCGGCTCCTCCGGCTTGGTCGCCTCCGTCGTCACCCGCGCCCGCCGGCGCTCCTTCGACAGGTACATCTGCTGCGGCAGGGACGCGATGTTCGAGGCCGCGTAGTAGAGGTTCAACCCCGCCGCGAACTGCGCGAACATGAAGGTGAACACCACCGGCAGCACGTAAGTGAACATCTTCATCTGCGGGTTCGTCTCCAGCCCGCGCTGGCCGATCCAGTTGAGCAGCAGCATCGAGCCGCCCATCAGGAGCGGCACCATGTACAGCGGGTCCTTCAGGGACAGATCCGGGAGCCACAGGAACGGCACCCCGCGGAACTCGATCGTGTTCTGGAACACGAAGAAGAGGGTGATCAGGATGGGGAACGGGAGCAGCATGGGGAGGCAGCCGCCGAGCGGGTTCACGCCGTGCTCCCGGTACACCTTCATCATCTCCTGCTGCAGCCGGGGCGGGTCTTCCTTGTAACGCTCCTGGATCCGCTTGATCTCGGGCTGGAGCGCCATCTGCCTCATCTGCGTCCGCATGGACTTCTGGTAGAGCGGGAACAGCAGGATGCGGGTCAGGATCCCGAACAGGATCAACACCCACCCGTAGGCGAGGCTGAACGCCTCGTGCATCCACACGAGCACGGCGATCACGAGCGCGCCGAACGGCCGGATGAACCACTGCAGGATGCGCCACCCGAAGGGGTTCACGTTGTTGAGGCTCTGGCCGATCGCGCTCAGCCGCTCGAAATCCTGCGGGCCCGCGTAGAGGATGAACTCGAATCCATCGCGACCCACCGGCACGGGGAGCGCGACCTCCATCTCGGCCCCGTTGGGCTCCGGAGTGCCACGCACGATCACGCCCCCGAACCCGGGACCGCCCTCGTCCGACACGAGGGCGGCGAGAAAGTACTTCGACTTCGATGCGGCCCAGCTGAACGCGGCGCCGCTCACCGTCTCCACGGTCCCGTCATCGACGCGATCGAGGCGCGTCGACTGGATGGATCCCGTTCGGTCCCTCGTCACGAGCGCGATCTGCCCCAGATCTTCGCGCTCGTTGGCCTCGTTCGTCGCCAGACCTCGTCCCAGCGCCATGAGCACGGTGTGTCCCCGCTCGCCCAGCCCCTCCAGCCGCCCTCTCACATCGATACGGTAGTCGTCCGGGACGAACCGATAGGTGACCTCGAAGCGGAGCGGGCTGTCGCCGAGCCGCGTCGAGAAACTCAGCTCCGCGGGGCCGCCGGTCACGTCCAGGTCCGTCGCCGATGCGGTGAACACGAACCGATCGAGCGAAACCGTGTCCGGGGCGACGGCAATGCGGTAGCCGAGCACGTCGTCGCCCTCCCGGACCAACTCCACCCGCTCGCCCGGCTCGGCCCCCTCGGCGAGGTTCTCGTAGCGGAGCATGCGCGCTCCCACCAAGCGCGCGCCCCGCGTGTCGAAGCGGTATTCGTAGAGCGGCGACCGCACCGTCACGATCTCGCCGCGCGCCGGGGCC